>NZ_KV797596.1:0-615 GCF_001809405.1 Corynebacterium sp. HMSC055A01
TTCACCGCGTGCCTTTGTCCCGGTGACAACCATTCAAGCCAAGCGTAAATCAACTCTTCCTGACCTGGTTAAACGAATGTTTGATACCGGTGAGCTCACCCGAGTATGGATGTCGGATATTACCTACCTGCGCACCGGTGAAGGCTGGCTGTACTTATGTGCAGTCCGCGACGGCCATTCCCGCAGAGTACTGGGCTGGGCAATGGATAGCGTTCAAGACACACGCCTGGTCGAACGGGCCCTGCGGATGGCGCATACACTGCGCGGTGACGTTCCTGAAGGACTGGTGTTTCACGCTGACCGCGGAACCCAATTCACCAGCGAGAAGCTCTGGGAGGTCTGCCGCAGCCTAGGCATTGCTCAGTCTGTGGGGCGTACTGGTGTGTGCTTCGATAACGCGATGGCCGAGTCGTTCTGGTCGACGCTTAAAACCGAATTCTACGGCCGCAAGCGCTGGGCGACCCATGATGCTGCACGCGAGGCCGTTGCCTACTGGATTGAAGTCGTCTACAACCGTCGGCGCCGGCACTCCGCACTGGGGATGGTCAGCCCCGTCGACTTCGAGAACAAGTCCGGTTCAACCACCAGCAGAAAAGAAATAGCTGCCTAACCACT
>NZ_KV797596.1:715-5113 GCF_001809405.1 Corynebacterium sp. HMSC055A01
CTACGTGTCCACGATTTGCGGGCAACCCCAAGTGTTTCCAGGGGAGAACGCAGATGATGGGGATAGCGCCGCGCTGGTGAAGCCCGACGGCACGGTGGAGCTACTAGGAAGTTCCCCTGTTGATTTAACAGCTTTTGTTGAAGCTGGGGACTGGGTAACCACTCAATAAAACTGACCGCCAACCAATATGTCTCATACTCACCTCCGTTACCACCAAGGCGTGGAACACACCCAACACCCCACGGAGGAGACAAACCACATGTCGGATGAAAACACCACCCCCGCAGACCTCGCACAGCAGGCCGCTGACAAGGCGCAGCAGGCCCAGCACGACACCGAGCAGGGAACTACACCCAAGCCGGTGAACACCTAGGCGAGGCGCAGGCCAACGAGGCGGACGAAGCCGTAGACCTTGACGCGCTACGTAAGCAGCTCGCCCGATACGAAGCGGAAAACCGCAAGTTGAAGAACGAGAACGGCGACCGCCGAGTGAAGGCGAAGCAGGCGGAAGAACAGGCAGCGACGTTGAAGAAACTCGCGCAGGTACTCGGTTTTGAACCGTCCGACAAAGACACGGAGGAACAAATCAAGCAGGCCAAGGCCGCTGCGCAGGAACGAGAAGCCGAGCGTGACAAGCTCCAGGCCGAACTCGACCGAATGCGCGAGGACAACACCCTACGCAAGCTGGCGAAGGAAAACGGGGCAGACCCCGACATGCTTGTGCCGTATCTCCGTGGTGTAGGTGATCTCCCGAAGTGGGGCAGCGACGAGTGGGACAGTAAGGCTGGCGAACTCGTCACCAACACGCTCAACTCATTCCCACAGTTCAAGGCGGGTGGGGTAGCACCCCGCACCAGCGGAACCCCAGCCCCACGAACAACAACGATGGCCGAATCCTCACCGCCGATGACCTCGACCGCCTGTACGCACAGGGCAAGTTTGAGGAAATCAACAAGGCAGTGGAGGAAGGCCGTATCAGCCGCTAAAAGTTTCCACTAGGAGGAACGCACTATGGCAACTCCACAGTCCCACAAGAACTGGGATCCGGTAATCGGCCCGATTGTCGCGTCTGCGCTCATGCAGCCGCTCCGTCAGACCTGGGCATTCGCGCAGGAGGGTGTGACGAACTGCGACTTTGAGGGCGAAATCCGCGGTAAGGGTGACGAGGTTGTTGTCACCAACCTTAGCCGTCCCACCATCCGTAAGTACGACGAGTCCGAAGACATGATTGTTGAAGATGTCGAGTTCGGAGAGCGTAAGTTCAAGACCGACCAGGGCGACTACTTCAACTTCAAGATTCCGCTGGTATCTTCCGTCCAGTCTGCTCTAGACGTGAAGCCGGAGGCAGTCAGCGAGGCAGAGGAAGGCATGTCCGAGCAGGTCGATACCTACATCGGCAAGCTCATGAAGGACGGAGTGAAGAACTCCAACAAGGTGGGCACCCTCCCGCTCGACATTGAGAAGAAGGACGCGTACAAGACGCTGGTGGTGCTGCGTAAGAAACTCAACGCCACTTCGGTTCCGAAGACTGACCGTTTCGTGATGGTTGGCCCGGAGATGGAATCGGCGTTGCTGTACGACGAGCGCCTGGACAAGGCAGTGAACAACAGCAATCTCTTGAACGGTGAGATTGGTCGCCTGCTCGGGTTCCGCATCATTTCCGCGCCGACGGTGCCGACGGTGGCGGGCCGTGAGGTGGTCATTGCGGGCCACCCGATGGCTACCCCGTTCGGCTACCAGATCACGGAGGTGGCGGAATCGTCCATGCTGCCGTTCCGTTTCACCCGTGCGATTACGGGCCTCCAGGTGTACGGCGGTTCCGTGTTCCGCCCGGAGGTGCTGGCGACGGCTGAACAGGATGTGGTGGAGCCGACCACGGCGGGTGCTACCGAGTAGACGCTAGCCCGTAGCAGGCAGCGAAGGGGGTCAGGGTGTGTGCCTTGGCCCCCTTTACCCATACCTGGATGAAGGGCACACCATGAATAATCCGTATCAGGAAGAACTACTTAACCGTCTCCGTGACCATGATAACGCGAGGGGTGAACGTGAACTGACCCGGCTTATCAACTGGGCTACATCCGCTGTGTTGAAGTACACAGCTGTGCGGGCGCTCACTAAGACGATGATTGAGAAGTGGGTCAGAGTTAAGGCAGCAGGGTGTGTTCGATGCCGTCTAGGATCACATCGATGACGAGGTCGTAGTATTCCTCGGACATCGCTTCTTCTTCATCAGGGTGTGAGAGAGGCTCCAGGTAAGAGTTGACAATACTGGTCAGTCCAACAGATTGAGCCATCATAGGCTCAAGCCTGACAAGCATTTCGTGCAGGTTGTGGCGAGGCTGGATTTGATTGGATGCGCGCAGGTTTCTCGCTCCGATCGTGTGGATGATCGAGTTCGCGATAATTGTGTAGGCCACAGGCGAATTGTCACCAAACCCAGCTTCTTGTAGTTTGGCCCAGGCTCCATCGATCATCGGCAAAAACTGTTCGGTGAACTTGCCCCGCGCGAACCTGTCGGTAATCCCCGGATATGCTAACAATGCGGGGCGTAGATTGTGAGCCATAGCTCGAAACCAGGCTTTCCATTCAAGGTCCGGGTCGGGAACTTCAATCCCGACACATACCCGGTCTACAACAGCATCACAAATGGCTTCCTTGTTTGGAAAATAATGATAAATCACTGAGGGAACCACGCCCAGTTCACGGGCAATGTCCCGTACTGACCATCCCTCAACGCCACTGATCGCGCTTAACTGTACAGCTTGTTTGACAATCAGCTCGCGTGATAGCCCAGCCCTTCGCCCCGTTAGCACAGTGTTCATAAGGTGACCCTAACTTATTCCTTGACCCTTACTAGAACACCATTCTACAATATCCCTAAGTGAAACAGTGTTCTAGTAATGGAGTGTAGTGATGCCCGACCCTCGTAGTAATAAGCCGACACAGAGCTCTATTGATCCAGGAGCGCAAGCGAACCTGGTAGTGGGAATCGTTTTTCTCGCCTTTATGGGGCAAATGATTCTCAATCCGATCATCGCGCCACTGTCACGACAGATGGGATTGCGGGAATGGCATATTGGCGCCACTATCTCTTTGGCAGCGATTGTACTAGCGAGCTTGAGTGCTTATTGGGGGCGAGCTTCCCAACGTGTCGGCGCTAAACGTGTACTCGCTGCTGGGCTTGTGATCGCGATCATCGCTTTGAGCGCCTTCGGTATTGTCTCCTACCTGGGGATGAACCAGGTAGTTGGCGGTGTCGGACTAGTTTTTGGTGTTGTGATCACTCGTGGTTTGCTCTATGGTGGAGGGATTTCAGCGATCGCCCCGACCGCGCAAGCCCACCTGGTCACGCATGCTGCCAGCGAGAACGGGCGGGTAAAAGCACTGGGCATGATTGGAGCGGCTCAAGGGATGGCCTCCATTGTTGGAGGTGTTACTGGAGGTGTGTTAGCCGCTGCTGGTGGCCTGCTCTTGCCCTTGGTGGTCATGCCCGTTGTGATGGTGATTGGTCTGGTTGTTCTCTTGGTGAGTTTCGCACCTCAAAGCCGAGGGCAACTTTTTGCAAAGCCTCAACGGATTCGCTTCACTGATCCGCGTGTAGCTCCCTGGCTAGCAACTGGTCTGGTGATGTTTCTTGTGTTTTCTTCTGTTGCTACGATTTTTGGATTCACTGTCCAAGACCGCTTCGCCCTGTCGGCAACTGCGACCGCAGGTATTTCCGCGATTTACCTGACCATCATGGGCGTGACCATGATCATTGCCCAAGCGGTGATTGCTCCAAAGACAGGGTGGGGAGCAGCGAAGCTTTTACGTACTGGTCTGGCCATTACACTAGTTGCAACTGTGCTCATTTGGCCTACCTCCTCGCACGCTTTACTGGTTGTCGGGTGTATCGTGCTGGGGGTAGGTATGGGACTGGCGATGCCCGGGTACAACACTGGCCCAACCTTGAAGATGAGTGCAGATGAGCAAGGCGCAGTGGCTGGCATCATCAACGCTAATAATGGGTTGGCGTACGCGATTGCCCCGCTGGCTTCGACCGCCCTTTACGGGTGGAACCCGCTGGCACCCTTCGCCGTCTGTATCGCCTTGATTGCAGTGGTCGTCATCTACGCCCACACTGCACCCGCACTACGCCAATAACTATGAGCGTGCCTGAAGTAGCCGTTCCATCACGTTATCCGCAGGAGTCGGCCCTGAGGTTACCCTCGTTTAGTGGACACCCTATTTGTACGGATCTTGTGTCCGTAAGAGAGGATGTTCATTGTGAGTCAACAGCGCAAGAAGTACACGCCTGAGTACCGGCGTGAGGCCGCGAACCTGGTAATCGAGTCAGAGCGCCCAATTGCCCATGTGGCTAAGGAAATCGGTGTTTCCGCCGGGCTTTTAGGCCGGTGG
>NZ_KV797597.1:0-67472 GCF_001809405.1 Corynebacterium sp. HMSC055A01
CGCAAATCCACACGAAATGTCCCTTAAGCCCCCCTGTGTGACCAGTTTGGCCGAACGCGAAAAGCGCCCAGCGTTTCCGCCGGGCGCCTTCCACTTATGCTGTGGAGCATAGGAGAATCGAACTCCTGACCTTCTGCTTGCAAAGCAGATGCTCTACCAATTGAGCTAATGCCCCATTGTTCCGTGGTGGGCCTAGCTGGAATCGAACCAGCGACCTCATCGTTATCAGCGATGCGCTCTAACCGACTGAGCTATAGGCCCTTGACCGGAACGAGTAGTTACTCTACATAGGACCGGCGATCTATTACAAATCGCCTGGTCATATGTAGTTTTTCTCGGTGATATTCGCTAGTTATACGGTTCGTCTTGCAGTCGAATCTTGAATCCGCCGAATACGTCCACGATGGCGTTATAGATTACCGCCATGATGGGCGCCAGGATGGTCATCAGCACAGCGATGATGGCACCAAACAGAGCGGCCGCAGAGACGACCAATCCGAAGGAGACCTCAAAGCCGCCGCCAACACCGCCGACGAGGCTATTGAAGGAATCCCAGATGCCCGCCTGGTCAAGGCCGACGTACAACAAGCACACGGCAATGAGCCAGGCAACGAGGCCGACGAGGGACATGGCCAAGCCAACGCGGAACGCCGACATGGGCGAAATCCGGGCTAGGTGAAGCTCTCGTCCAATCATGGGTTACTCCTCGTCCTTATCGGCATCCTTGCTGTCAGCTTCGTCCTGCTGGGAGTCTTCCCCAAGCTTGAGGTGCTCAGGCTTGACGTCCTCCACGGACTTCTCGCCCTTGGCTACTGCCTGGGCGTCTTCCTCACCATCATCCTCAACGTTGCGGTCAATGGCCAGCAGCTCGACGTCGTCAGCCAGGTTGACCAAACGCACGCCCATGGTGGCGCGGGAGCTCGGGCGAATCTGGTTTACCTCAGTGCGCACCACGCCGCCGGCGGAGGTGATGGCGAAGATCTCGTCGTCCTCGTCCACAGCGATAGCCGCAATGAGCTTGCCGCGCTTCGGGGTGTACTTGAAGGTCATCACGCCGAGGCCGCCGCGGCCCTGCGGGGTGTACTCTTCGATGGCCGTGCGCTTGCCGTAGCCGCCGGAGGTGGCAACCAGGAGGAACTGACCGTCGTTGACCACAGACATGGACAGCAGCTGGTCATCGCCGCGGAAGCGCATACCCTTCACGCCGGCGGTAGCGCGGCCCATCGGGCGGAGCTGGTCGTCGTCGGCAGTAAAGCGGATGGCCTGGCCCTGCTCAGAGGTGAGCAGGATGTCATCGCCCTCGTTGACCAGCTGGGCGCCGATCAGCGCATCGCCCTCGTTGAGGTTGATGGCGATGAGCCCAGCGGAACGTGCGGACTCGTAGTCGGTGAGGCGGGACTTCTTCACGCGGCCCTGCTGGGTAGCAAGGACCAGGTAAGGAGCGTCCTCATAGGACTGAATCTGGATGACCTGGGCGATCTTCTCCTCCGGCTGGAACTCCAGCAGGTTGGCCACATGCTGGCCGCGGGCGGTGCGGCCGGCCTCCGGAAGCTCGTAGGCCTTGAGGCGGTAGACGCGGCCGAAGTTGGTGAAGAACAGGATCCAGTCGTGCGTGGAGCAGACGAAGAAGTTCTTGACAATATCGTCCTGCTTGAGCTCCGCGCCGCGCACGCCCTTACCACCGCGCTTCTGTGCCTTGTAGGCATCCACCTTGGTGCGCTTGGCGTAACCGGTAGCGGTGATGGTGACAACGACATTCTCGCGGGCAATGAGGTCTTCATCGGACACGTCACCGGAAGCGGCGACGATCTGGGTACGGCGCTCATCGCCGTACTTTTCGACGATCTCCTCCAGCTCATCGTGGACGATCTGACGCTGGCGCTCCTCGCGGGCCAGGATGTCCTTGAGGTCCGCGATGATCTCCTCGATCTCCGCCAACTCATCAATGATCTTTTGACGTTCCAGGGCAGCCAGGCGGCGCAAACGCATGGCCAGGATGGCATCGGCCTGGATCTCGTCGACGCCGAGAAGCTGCATCAGGCCGTCACGTGCCTCCTCCACCGTCGGGGAACGGCGGATCAGCGCGATGACCTCATCGAGCATGTCGAGCGCCTTAACCAAGCCGCGCAAGATGTGGGCGCGCTTCTCCGCCTCATCCAGGCGGAACTGGGTACGGCGGACGATGACCTCGATCTGGTGAGCAACGTAGTAGCCCAGCATCTGATCGAGGCGCAGGGTGCGCGGCACGCCATCGACGATGGAGAGCATGTTCGCGCCGAAGGAGGTCTGCAGCTGAGAGTGCTTGTACAGGTTATTGAGCACCACGCGAGCCACGGCGTCACGCTTGAGGGTGACCACGATGCGCATACCCACGCGGTCAGAGGACTCGTCCTCGATCTTGGCGATTCCGGCGATCTTGCCGTTGACCACGGACTCCGCGATGTTGGAGATCATGTTATCCGGGTTGACCTGGTAGGGCAGCTCAGTGATCACGATGGTCTGACGGTTGCCCACCTCCTCAATGGAGGTCACACCTCGCATACGGATGGAGCCGCGGCCGGTGGTGTAGGCATCCTTGATGCCTTGGTCGCCCACAATGAGGCCCGCAGTCGGGAAATCTGGACCCTTGACGCGCTCCAAGCACGCAGCCAAGGCTTCTTCCTCAGAAGCATTCGGGTTATCCAGCAGCCAATAAATAGCCTCCGCCAACTCGTTGAGGTTGTGCGGCGGGATATTGGTGGCCATACCGACGGCGATACCGCCGGAGCCGTTCATCAGCAGGTTCGGAACGCGGGAGGGCAGGATAGTCGGCTCCTGCGTCTTGCCGTCATAGTTCGGCGCGAAGTCGACGGTATTCTCGCGAATATCGCGCACCATCTCCATGGCCAGCGGCGTCATACGGCACTCGGTATAACGCATAGCTGCCGGGCCGTCATTACCGCGGGAGCCGAAGTTACCTTGGCCGTCGACCAGCGGATAGCGCATGTTCCACGGCTGGGCTAGGCGCACGAGGGTGTCGTAGATAGCGACGTCACCGTGCGGGTGGAACTGGCCCATCGTGTCCGAGACTGGGCGGGCGGACTTTACGTAGCCGCGATCCGGGCGGTAACCGGAGTCATACATGGCGTAGAGGATGCGGCGGTGAACCGGCTTGAGGCCGTCGCGCACCTCCGGCAGGGCGCGGCCGACGATGACGGACATGGCGTAGTCGATGTAGCTCGACTCCATCTCCTCATTGATGTCAATTGGTTGGATGCGATCGAAAAGATCACCGTTATTGTCGCTCATAACGCCCTATCCTACCTTCTAGGGCCGTATAAGGCCGTTTGTGGCACAGCTGTGGTATCACGATGATACCATGTCCTCTATGGCTATGACGCTGCGCCTGACCCCGGACCAAGACCATGCGCTGACCTTGTTGGCTTCCGCGCAAGGAACCTCCAAGCACGAGGCGGTGGTCCGCGCCGTTGTTGCGGCGGCTGCGCGAACCCTCACCGATGCCGCCGTACAGGACACCGCGCGCCGGCTGCTGCCTGGGCGTTCAGAATTAGAAGCGGAGATCCGCCAGGCCCGAGGCGCACGCCAGTGAACGTGGAACAACTGCTCCTCATCGCCCGTGAGTTTTGTCGAGCCCATCGGGTACGGATTAGTAATTTCGCCGCACTAGCCGCCGCGGCCGCCGCGAGCACGGCCACCATTGAGGGAATTGCCGTTCATGGCAACCGCGATGCGGCGGCGGAATCACTGGAGACAGTCTTGCGTTCTGTCCCCGCGCTCAGCGGAAAGAATGAAGAATTCGCGCGATTTTGCGCCGAGGTCTATCTTTCTGTTGCAGAAGTTATGTAAGTTAAACATGATATAGAAGTCTCTATTCCCTTGTAGGAAGGAATCCCCCTATGCCCTCGAAGTCTTTGAAGAAGTTCCTCGCCGCCGGTGTCGTGGCTACCACCCTCGCCACCGCCGCAACGCCGGCTGCGAGCGCTAAGACCGCCGACAATGACTGGCAGAACAACCTCAACCCCGACTTCGAGCAGGGCGAAGCCGGCTCCTCCCTCACCGGCTCCACCCCGATCGACATGACGCTCATCATCGGCGGTAGCATCGCCGCCGCAGCGGCACTGCTCAAGCTAGTAGTGGATAACGTCCCGGCACTGCGCGCCCAGGTAGACGAGTTTGCCGCCCAGATCGGGATGGCCGGCTCCTCCGGTTCTTCTGAGAATAGCCGCCTCTACGAAGGTGGCCTCGACTTCGACCTCGAGCGCCTGGCCCGCACCAATGGCTTCCCGGAGATTGCTGACCAGCTCGCCGCGCTCAAGGCGGGATCCACCGCACCGGCACAGTAAGCTCGCCTGTATGACAAACCTCACCCAGCTTCTCCAATCCCCTACCCGCAACGCCGTAGTGGCGGACTTGGCCACGGCCGCCGATGACACCGTCTCTTCGCTCTCCGGCATTTCCGGAATGGCCTTCAAAGGCGCTTTAGGCGCCGCCAAGAAGGCAGATTCAAAGGTCTTGTCCAAGGGAATCAACCAGATGCTTCCGGAGCTGCTCAACAGCCTGGATTCCTATTGGAAGGAATTCGAGGGCTCTGAGCAGTCTGACTTCGGCACCTACCTGGACGGGCGCAGCGCTGAGATTACCGCCGCCATCATGGCAACCGCGGACAAGGCCGCGGAGAATGTGAACGCGCCTGGCATCGCCCGCACCTACAAGTCACTGCGCGGCAAGGCCTCCTCGATTCTGGAGCCCAACGTCGCGACCATCGGCAGCGTTCTGCAGCGCCATATGGGTACTGTTTAGGCGCCTGCTTAACGACGAAATAAGACCAGCACCTCATATGAGGTGCTGGTCTTTGCGGGTTTTGGGCTAGCGTTTAGACGTCGAGGAAGCGTACGTCCTTCGCACGGCGGGTAATGAAGGAGCGGCGAGCAGACACGTCATCACCCATGAGGATGGAGAAGAGCTCGTCGGCGCGCTGGGCGTCCTCCAGATCCACACGGCGAAGCACGCGGGTGGTCGGATCCAGGGTGGTCTCCCACAACTCGGAGGCGTTCATCTCACCCAGACCCTTGTAGCGCTGGATGCCGTCATCCTTGTTGATCTTGCGTCCCTGCTCCAGGCCCTCAGCAAGCAGCTTGTCACGCTCGGCGTCGGAGAAGGCGTAGCCCGGCTGGCCCTTGCCCCACTTCAGCTTGTACAGCGGCGGGTTAGCCAGGAAGACGTGGCCATCCTCAACCAGCTGCGGCATGAAACGGAAGAGCAGGGTCAGCAGCAGCGTAGCAATGTGCTGGCCGTCGACGTCAGCATCCGCCATGAGCACGATCTTGTCATAGCGCAGCTTGGAAATGTCGAATTCTTCGTGGATGCCGGTGCCCAGGGCCGTAATGATGGCCTGGACCTCAGCGTTCTTGAGCACCTTGTCCATGCGGGCCTTTTCCACGTTGAGGATCTTGCCGCGCAGCGGCAGGATGGCCTGGAACATGGAATCGCGGCCGCCCTTGGCGGAACCGCCTGCGGAGTCACCCTCCACGATGTAGAGCTCAGAGAGCTTTGAGTCCTTGGAACGGCAATCCGCCAACTTACCCGGAAGGCCACCGAGGTCACCGGCGGACTTGCGGCGTACCAATTCGCGCGCCTTTCGTGCCGCCACGCGGGCGTGCGCAGAGGACACGGCCTTGTTGATGATGACCTTGGCCTCAGCCGGGTTGGCATCGAACCAATCGTTGAGGTGCTCGTTAACGGAGCGCTGGACAAATCCTCGAATCTCCGAGTTACCCAGCTTCGTCTTGGTCTGGCCTTCGAACTGCGGATCACCAACCTTGACGGAAATGACGGCAGCAAGGCCTTCGCGGCAGTCTTCGCCGGAAAGGTTGCCATCCTTTTCCTTGAGGAGCTTGTGCTCCTTGGCATAGCGGTTCATCAGGGAGGTCAGCGCCGCGCGGAAGCCTTCCTCGTGCGTGCCGCCTTCGTGAGTGTTAATGGTGTTGGCGAAGGTGTGGACGGACTGCTTGTAGCCCTGGTTCCACTGCAGCGCGATTTCCACCTCATGGTCCTCACCCTTAACGTCGAAGGCAACGATGGTGGGGTGGATGGCGGTCTTGTTCTTGTTGAGGTGCTCAACATAGTCCTGCAGACCGTTTGGGTAGTGGTAGGTGACTTCCTTCTTCTTTTTCTTGGAGGCCTGGTCTTCGTCACCGTCGGCAGCCTCAGTGGACTCCCCCTTCTCATCCAAGCTGCTCAGGCTCACTGGGGCATCGCCAGCCTCGGCGATCTCCTCCAGTTCGGCCTGTTCCTTAGAGATGGCGCGCTCATCGCGCAGCACGATGGTCAGGCCCTTGTTCAGGAAGGCCATCTCCTGCAGGCGGCGAGCGATCGTGTCGTAATTAAACTCGACGGTCTCAAAGATCTCCGGATCCGGCCAGAAACGGATGGTGGTACCAGTACCGCGAGCATTATCGCCTTCCACGAGTTCATCCGGGATGGCGTTGTTGAAGTTCTGGTACCAGTGCTTGCCGTCGCGCTTGATGTCTGCCTCGACGCGAGTGGACAAAGCGTTGACCACAGAGATACCCACGCCGTGGAGGCCGCCGGAAACGGCATAGGATTCGGAGTCGAACTTACCGCCGGCATGCAGCTGGGTCATGACCACCTGGACGGTGGGAACGCCAGAGGCGTGCATCTCCACCGGGATACCACGGCCGTTATCGATAACTTCGATGCCGCCGTCTTCGCGGAGGGTGACGATGACCTTGTCGGCAAAGCCCGCCATCGCCTCATCGACGGAGTTGTCAACGATCTCCCAGATCAGGTGGTGCAGGCCACGGGCACCGGTAGAACCGATGTACATGCCGGGGCGCTTACGGACGGCTTCGAGGCCCTCCAGAATTGTGATTGACCCCGCATCATATGCGTGTTGTTCAGCCACGGATTCGTGTTCTCCTTTTGGCTAGAGCTAAATCTAAGACTCTAGCCATTCTACACTGTGTCCCCCCACGCAAGGGCACTGCACGCCCGTGAGAGCCCCAAATTTGCGTGAATTTCGCGGTCACCCAAAATCAGCCATACGTATCTTGCGAACCTTGCGGCTTGACCCATTGGCGGCCCTCATAGTTGCGGTGCTGCTTGGGGCCCTGAATGTGCAGCTTAACCACCACGTCCGGGCCGAGGCGATCAGCAATCTTCTGCAAAATGGGGCGCTGCAAGTAACGCAGCTCGGTGGCCCAGCTGGAGGAATCACACGCCACGTAGACAACCTGGTCCTTGATGGTGAGCGGCTGCGTATGCGCGGCGATGCGCTCGCCGACAAGGTTTTCCCAATTGCCCATGACCCAACCATGAGCCAATTCGTGTTCCCAGCCGCGTTTGCCAATCTCTCGTTGAATCTGTGCGCCGAGGCTAGGGATCTCGAGGCTGCGGCGCCGGCGGCGGCCATCGGGTCCGCTCGGCCGGCCACGCCGATACGGCGTTGGCTGTTGCTCCGAAGGAGTCGGCGTCAGGTTCATCTTGGGAGCCGGCTTGTTGAGCTTCGGCGGGTTCTTGGAATTACTTCGCGTGCGCTCGAAGAGCGCCTTGACCGGATCGAAGTCCTGCTCAGTCATCCTCGTCACCGCCCGCCGTATACGGAGTGATCTCGGAGATTCGGCCCTCGTCGGTGTCGCGCACTGTGACCGTAAAGCGTTCAATGGGCTGCAAATTTCCAGGCAAATCCTCATCCACCGCCGCAGTAATGAGCACCTGCTCCGCACCCGCGGCGAGGTGAACGAGCTTTTCGCGCCTTTTCGCATCGAGCTCGGCGAAGACATCATCAAGGATGAGAATCGGATCAGTGCCGTCTTGGCGCAGCAGGTTGACCTCCGCCAGCCGCAAGGAGATGGCATAGGACCAGGTCTCGCCGTGGCTGGCAAAGCCCTTGGCGGGGCTCGTGCCAAGGTTGAGCACCAGATCGTCGCGGTGCGGGCCAACGAGCGAGATGCCGCGTTCGATCTCTCGTTGACGCTTCGTGGCAAGCTCGGTGAGCATCATGGCCTCGATAACCTCGCGGTCTGAGATGTCCACGGTGGATTTGTAGTCAATGGCGGCCGGTCGCGACTCCGGGGCGAGCCCGGCATAAGCGGCGGGAATGTGCTCGCGGAGTTCGTCGACAAGCGCTAGGCGTGCCTGAATCACCTGCGCGCCGAGGGAAGACAGCTGCGTATCCCACACGTCGAGAGTGGCCAGCGCCGAGGCACCGTCACTGTCGCTGTAGCCCCGGCGCAAGCTTGGCGACGCCGACTTCAACAAGGCATTGCGCTGCTTCAGGACCTTGTCATAATCAGCTTTCACTCCCGCCAGGCGTGGCGTGCGGGAGGCAATGATGTCATCCAAATACTGGCGGCGTGCTGCAGGTTCGCCGCGCACGAGGGACAAATCCTCCGGGGAAAACAACACGGTTTTCACCACGCCAAGTAACTCGCGCGGGGACTTCAGGCGCGTGCGGTTGATCTGCGCCTGGTTGGCCGCGTGGGGTTTGATGAGCAAGTGCGCGGTGAGCTCTCTGCCCTGGTTCACCGCGGTGGCGGAGATGCGGGCATTGTGCGCGCCGTGGCGCACGAGGGGGGCATCGTGGGCCACACGGTGCGAAGAAAGATGCGCGGTATACCCGATGGCCTCGACGATATTGGTCTTGCCGAAACCGTTGCGGCCGACAAACAGGGTGATCCCCGGTTTCAGCCTGAGGGTGAGCTCGGGCCAGGAGCGGAAGTCCCTGACATCGAGATCGCGAATGTACATATGGCCTAGCCTGGCAAGCGCACCGGCATCAAGAGGTAAGTGAAGTCAGTCTCCGGGGTAGGAAAAGAGCCGTCTTCGTTGGCCGCCGGCAGCTCTTCCGGCTCCGGAATCATGATTGCCGGGCGCGAAGGTTCGGTAAATCCAAAGACCACGCGGTCCGTGTGGACCACGGCCAATCCATCCTTGAGGTAGGACGGGTTGAAGGCGATGACGAAGTCCTCACGGCCGTTGAAAGCACAAGGCAGGGATTCGCTTGCGCGGCCGGAGTCCGCACCGGCTGCCAAGGTCACCTCGCCTTCGCTAAATTCCATGCGGATCTGCGCATTGCGATCCGTCAACAACGAGACGCGGCGAATGGCTTCCTGGAGCGGAGCAACCTCGATGCTGGCCATGGCGCTGTGGGTCTTGGGCAGCAAGGGAGCAACGTTGGGGAAATCCGCGTCCAGCATGCGGGTGGTGGTCTCGCGGTTATCCGCATGCAGGCCGAACAGGCCTTCGGCAGCGATGTTCTCACCCGTGCCCACGGCGATTTCAACCGGGATGTTGAGGTGCGTATCCAGGGAACGGCCGGTCTCCTGCAGAGTCTTGGCCGGGACGAGGAGCTTGGCCTGGACATCAGGAGATACCGGCTCCCACTCGAAGGTGCGCATGGCCAAGCGGAAACGGTCCGTCGCCGTCATTTCCACGTGAGAACCATTGATGTCGATGTGCACGCCGGTGAGCATCGGCAGGGTGTCATCCTTGCCGGCGGCGGCAACGACCTGGCTGATAGCTTCCACGAAGAGCTGCGGGTTAATGGTGCCGGTGACCTCCGGCAGGACAGGGAGCTGGGGGTAATCATCCAGCGGGATGAGCGGCAGCTCGAAGCGCGAAGAACCACAGGTCAACAAAACCTTGTTATCCTCCTGCGTCATCTCAATTTCCTTGTTGGGCAAGGAAGCAACGATGTCAGAGAGCAACTTACCGGCCACGGCGATGCGTCCCGGCTCATCCACCATGCCGGCGATGCGCACGCGGGTGGAAACCTCGTAGTCGAAGCCGGTGAATTCCAAACCATTGTCATCCGCGGTGATCAGCATGGCGCGCAGTACTGGTTGGGTGACCTTCGAAGGAAGGCTGCGCGCGACCCACGCTACGGCGTTAGCGAGATCATCTTTGGCAACGCGAAATGACACGGACTGCTCCATGATGGTGAGACGCTCCTCTAGTTGCGGATGGAAGATTCTTGCAAGCTCACTCCAACTTACAGGATCGGTGCCGAAGCACAGGATTTTGTCATTCACCTTCCCTGCTTTGCGATTCAAGCGCGCGACCGTGCAGGGCGCCGACGAATCACACACATCCTTTTTCTTCTTGGTTAGGGAGAAAACAAAATAGGAGTAGTAATAAGCGCTGTGGGATCTGTGGACAACCCGCTAAAAGCCAAGCTCTTCACGGTGAAACGATCTGTGAGTCAGGGTGTGGGATCACTGTGATCAAATGACAAGAAATGTGAGTAACTGGGTCGGGGTCAAAGTTATCCACAATTCATCCCCAGATCTGTCTGCGCTGATCACAGGGTTAATCACAAGGGCGATGACCCTTCTGATCTGCTGTGGAAGAAGAAAACGTGATGAGGATCTACAAATTACAACAATGAAATTACACAGCTGTGAATAACGGTGTGGATAACTTTTGGGTGGATCGCAAAGACGCCCCTACCCACGCCCGCGGGGAGGAAATTGCGGGAGGTGGGCAGGGGCGTCGCCAAGCGCTGCGTGGTGTTAACGCTGGTTGTGGTTCTTCACGCGTTGGGTTAGGGCCTGGATCTCGTCGTACGTGTTGCGGTTCTCAGTCATCTCCTTACGGATCTTGCGGTCCGCATAGATGACGGTGGTGTGGTCCTTGCCGCCGAATTGATCACCAATCTTCGGCAGGGAAAGTTCTGTGAGCTCGCGGCACAGATACATGGCCAGCTGGCGGGCGTGGGCGACGGCGCGCTTCTTACCAGAACCGCGCAGGGTATCCACGTCGATGTCGAAGTAATCCGCTGTGACCTCGATGATGGCCGCTGCGGTGATCTGGCGATCCGCAGAATCCGGGGCCAGATCGTGCAGGGCAATCTCCGCCATCTCCAAACTGATCGGTTCATTGACCAGGGAAGAATACGCAGAAACACGGATGAGCGCGCCCTCCAGCTCGCGGATCGAGGATTCGAAGCGAGAGGCGATGAGCTCGAGGACCGAGCGATCGACGTCGGTCCCGTCCGCGGAGGCCTTCTTCATGAGGATGGCGATGCGCGTTTCCAGGTCTGGCGGCTGAATATCCGTAATCAGACCTCCCTCGAAGCGTGTGCGCAAGCGATCCTCCAGCGTGGTCAGTTGTTTCGGAGGGCGGTCGGAGGACAAAATGATCTGTTTATTGGCCTGGTGCAGCGCATTGAAGGTGTGGAAGAACTCCTCCTGCGTGGACTCCTTACCTTCGAGGAACTGGATGTCATCGACCATGAGGATGTCCAGGTTACGGTAGCGACGCTTGAAGGATTCCTGGCGGTCATCACGCAGGGAATTGATGTAGTCGTTGGTGAATTCCTCCGAGGAAACGTACTTCACGCGCAGGCCCGGATGCAGGACCTGGGCGTAATTGCCGGCCGCGTGCAGCAGGTGGGTTTTGCCCAAGCCGGAGCCGCCCCAAATGAAGAGAGGGTTATAGGCGCGGGCGGGGTTTTCGGCCACGGCCACGGCGGCGCCGTTGGCAAAACGGTTGGAGGACCCGATGACGAAGTTTTCAAAAGTGTGCTTCGGGTTGAGGGACTTTTCGCGGTTCGGGTTGTGCGCCGGTTCCTCGCGCGGGATGCGCGGCCCGGTTGCCTCGGGGTAGCCGCTCGGAACGCCGCTTTGCTGATCGCTGTAGTGCTGCGCCAACTCATCCAAGCTGGCCGGAGAATGCGCAGTGTCCCAGGAGCGCGGTTGATGGTGGCTTGGCGTCTCTGGCTGAGCAGATGGAGTGGGCGGCATGGGCTGCTGGAAAGCCTGTGCCTGGTGCCCCATGCCGTGCTCGGGGGCCTCGGTTTGGATAGGGCGCTGGGGTGCGGGCGCTTCAGGCGTTTCTTCGTGAGCCGGCTGCGGCGGCGCCGCAATGGTCACGGCCAAAGAACAAGGGCGCCCCATATGCTGCGACAAGGTGCGGGTGATGTACTCCCCCAGCTCGGCCTCGATGACATTCTTGGCGTTCTCGTGCGGGGCGGCGATCAGCGCGTAGCCATCACCGATCATGATGGGTTCTACAAGTTGAAGATTGAGGCGCTGGCTATGGGAGAAATTGGGTACGTCCGAACTTGGTTGTTCGGACTGAGCCAGTAAATCACTGACCACAGCTTTCCAGCTGGCCCGGAGGGCTGTTTGCGGATCAGACAAAACGCCTACCTTCTGTGTAGCTACAGTTCACGCGGTGTCATCGGCCGGGGCCGGCCACACCTACTCGGTTCCCTGAAGAAGAGGCCTTGGGAGCTGAGTATTTACTGCGTGACTGTGGGTTGGGGATCGGGGATGGACGGATGGATGAGGAGAGATACAGGATGAGAAATCACATGAAGTTGTAATTTCCACCGAAGATTCCACACGATGTTTTGGTGCGTAACCTCGGAATCCACAAAGTTATCCACAAGTGTGGATAGGTGGTTTATCCACAGCCTATCTCATAGCTGTGGATAACTGTACATCGGCTCCTCAATGCAGTTAACCTGCATAAACAGCGAAAGTCTCAAGTCTTCATTGAGAGTTATCCACACCCTGTGGGTGACTGTGGAATTCGATTCCTCAGTTGTACCGCGTTATGGGGGCGCTGTCTAACGCACTTTTATGCGCGCTCGGCACGGTGGCGCCAAGCGCGGCGCAAGAACGGCGAGAGGGGGCGCTTGCCGCGCAGCATGTGGGCAAAAAGTGGCGTTCTAGCTGCGGATAAAAACATCTTTGTAATTTCGGGGACACCCAGTGTGTCGATTTGTTTCGCGCACTATCTGTCACGTAACCTGTGATGGTCTATCGCAACAGTGCATGGTGCACATGTTGCATGTGGGAATGCCTCGCCACGCCTCACGGCGCTTCACGTGCGAAGCCACATCCCCACGTACACCATTCATCAGTGGATGTTTATGCCCACCGTCCTCACCGGCGTGTGGCTGTGCCATCCACCAACAACTTCAAGGAGTTAATCGTGGCAAAGGGTAAGCGTACCTTCCAGCCGAACAACCGTCGTCGCGCTCGTAAGCACGGCTTCCGTACCCGCATGAGCACCCGCGCTGGCCGCGCCATCGTCGCCGCTCGTCGCAAGAAGGGTCGCGCTAAGCTCACCGCTTAATTCATGCTTCCAGCCCAGCACAAGCTCACGTCCCCGAGACAATTTCGGAGGACCATCAAGGGCGGGCGCCGGGCGGGCACGCGCACTGTCGTCGTGCATTTGCGCTTTAACGACGGTGAAGACGACATCGCGGCCACTGGGCCGCGGTTCGGCCTCATCGTGTCGAAGGCCGTCGGGAATGCCGTGGTTCGCCACCGCACCTCCCGGCGGCTTCGTCATGTGTGCATGTCCCTCATGCGCGAAGGCGTCAACGGTACAGTAATGCCCGCCAATGTTGACATTGTTATCCGCGCCTTGCCCGCTAGCGGTAGTGCCACCAGTGAGCGCCTTGAGCGTGATATCCGCAAAGCGCTAAGCACATGGGATATCTGAACTCTCAAGGAGAGGAAATTCCTGAAGCCCGCGGGTTCGGGAGAGTCCTAGTTCACGGGGTGCGCTTCTACCAAAAACACTTGTCAGGCCTTAAGATGGTCTCCACCTGTCGTTTTGAACCGACGTGCAGTGCCTATGCCCTCGAAGCCATCTCCATCCATGGAGCCTTCAAGGGGACGGGCATGGCCCTCGCCAGGTTATGCAAGTGCGGTCCCTGGCACCCGGGCGGGTTTGATCCGGTACCGACCAAACAACAACTGAGGTAAACAACTCTCGTGCTTAATTTCATTTATTGGCCAATTTCAGCCGTCCTGTGGTTCTGGCATTGGCTCTTGAGCTTCGTCCTTGATTCCGCATGGGGCGGAACCTGGATCATCGCCATCGTTCTTCTGACATGGACGCTCAAGGCCATCATGGTCAAGCCGACCATCACGCAGCTGCGCTCTTCACGCAAGATGCAGGAGATCCAGCCGCAAATTCAGGAACTGCGCACCAAGTACGCCAATGACCAGACCAAGGCTGCCCAAGAGATGCAGCGCATCTACAAGGAAGCCGGCGTTCGTCCGGTGGCGGGCTGCCTGCCGATGTTCGCGCAGATCCCCATGTTCATTGGTCTGTTCCACGTGCTGCGCTCCTTTGACCGCACTGTTGCCGTCGCCGGTGGCATTGGGCACCCGGCGGGTGAAGCCATGTCAGAGGAGATGAACGCCTCCATTGCGAACTACATCTTCAAACCTGAGCTGGTGAAGCAGTTCGTAGACGCCAAGATTTTCGGTGTCCCGCTCGTGGCCAACCTGCGCCTCAACTCCGGTCTGGAGATTGTTAAGGAAACCACCGCCGCACAGGCGGCCTTCATCATCGTGCCGCTCATCGCCATCATTGCGACGCTGACCCACTTCAACGCCCGCATGACGTTGAACCGCCAGGAGGCTCGCCGTGCCGCCGGCAAGACCGCTACCCCGCAGGGCCAAAATGCGGAGATGATGCAGCAGCAGATGGCCATGATGAACAAGATGATGCTGTGGTTTATGCCGGCAATGCTGGTGTTCTCCGGCTTCATCTGGCCCATCGGCTTGCTCTTCTACATGCTGGCCAACACCGTGTGGACCTTCTTCCAAACTCGCATCGTCTACGCCAAGATGGACCGCGAGGAAGAAGAAGAGGCAGCTGCCAAGGCTGAGCTCAAGCGCACTTCTGCCCCGAAGCCGGGCGCACGCAAGAAGGATCACCGCTCTAAGAAGCAGCGCCGCAAGAACAACTAGAACGTAACCCAGGAGTTTTCACAGTGACTGAATCTGTGTCCGACACTGTGCCACTGGACCCGTCTGACGTCTTCGGATCGCGTCTGCCGCTCGCGCAGAAATACCACGATTCGCTGGCTACGGACGGGTCCACCCGTGGTTTTATAGGCCCCCGCGAGGTCCCGCGCCTGTGGGAGCGCCACCTCATTAACTGCGCCGTGGTCGCGGAGGTAATGCCGCAGGGCGCCACGCTTATCGACGTCGGCAGTGGCGCCGGCTTGCCCGGCATCCCGCTCGCCATCGCACGTCCCGACCTGAAGATCACTCTCATCGAGCCTTTGCTGAAGCGCTCCACTTACCTCAACGAGGTCGTCGACCTGCTGGGCCTCGACAACGTCACCGTCATCCGCGGCCGCGCCGAGGAAGGCCCGGTGAAAAAGGCCGTTAAGGGTGCCGACATCGTGACCTCCCGCGCGGTGGCCCCGTTGGGCAAGCTGGCCAAGTGGTCCCTGCCGCTGGTTCGCAAGGGCGGAGAGATGATCGCTCTCAAGGGTTCCTCGGTGCACGAGGAGCTGGAGCGCGACGCCGCCGACATCAAGCGCGCCGGTGGCGGAAAAGCCGAGGTCATGACCATCCACGGCACCACCATTATCCGTGTCCCGCGCGTGAACTAAAGTAGACGGCATGACTCATCCTCGTCTTATCACCATCGCGAACCAGAAGGGTGGCGTGGGTAAAACCACCTCCGCCGTCAACCTTGCCGCCGCGCTCGCTGAGGCCGGCAAGAAGGTCCTGGTGATCGACTTGGACCCGCAGGGCAATGCCTCCACCGCGGTGGGCGCGGAGCACACCTCCGGCACCAAATCCAGCTATGAGGTTTTGTTGGGTGACTGCAGCGCGGAGGATGCGATGCAGCACTCCCCCGACGATGAGAACCTCTACTGCATCCCCGCCACCATCGACCTCGCCGGCGCGGAGATTGAAATGGTCTCCCTGGTTCGCCGCGAGTTTCGCCTGTATGACGCCCTGCACAACGGCTTCCTCGAAGAGCATGGCTTTGAGTACGTTTTTATCGACTGCCCGCCTTCCCTGGGCCTGCTCACCATCAATGCGATGACGTGCGCAGAAGAGGTCATTATTCCCATCCAGTGTGAGTACTACGCCCTGGAGGGCGTGGGCCAGCTGCTGGGAAATATCTCCATGATCCGTGAGCACCTCAACGAGGATCTGCACATCTCCGGCGTGCTGCTCACCATGTTCGACGCCCGCACCAAGCTGGCAGAGCAGGTGGCCAATGAAGTGCGCGAGCAGTTCGGCGCCGTCGTCTTAGGCAACGTCATCCCGCGCTCCGTTCGCGTTTCGGAGGCGCCGGGTTATGGTAAGACGGTTATCGCTTATGACCCGTCGTCGACAGGCGCCCGCGCCTACGCCGCCGCCGCACGCGAGTTGGATAAGCGCGGGGACTACACGCCGCACCCCACCACGGGTGCCATTGGCGTGAGCCCAGAGATTTTCGCGGAATTGGAAGGATAGGACACCGTGGCAGATAAGAAGGCAGACCACAAGCCGGAGCAGCGCCAGGGCGGTTTGGGCAAGGGCTTGGCCGCGCTCATCCCGTCCGGCCCGGGTGCGCCCTCCCGCAAGCCACGCTTGGGAGATTCCGCCGCAGATATCATTCTCGGTGCGTCCACCGGCGCTCCTAAGGATGCCGGCACGAAAAGGGTGCAGGGTGCGCCCACTATCCAGCAATCCTCGGGTTCGAAGAAGCGTCAGGCCAAGCCTTCGGTGATTGGTGCGACTTACCGCGAGATTTCCGTCGGTGACATCATGCCCAACCCGAAGCAGCCGCGTACTGTCTTCGACGAGGATGACCTGGCCGAGCTGGTCCACTCCATCAAGGAATTCGGTCTGTTGCAGCCGGTCGTGGTCCGGCCTTCCGAGGAGGGCGGCTTCGAGCTCATCATGGGTGAGCGCCGCTGGCGCGCCTCTTCCAAGGCGGGCCTGGCCACCATCCCGGCTATCGTCCGCGATACCAAGGATGATGACCTCCTGCGGGACGCTCTGCTGGAGAATATCCACCGCGTGCAGCTCAACCCGTTGGAAGAAGCACACGCCTATCAGCAGCTTCTTGAAGAATTTGGGGTTACCCAAAATGAGTTGGCTGACCGCATTGGTCGCTCGCGCCCGCAGGTGACCAACATGATCCGCCTGCTCAAGCTGCCGGTGGACGTGCAGAAGCGCGTTGCCGCGGGTACGTTATCGGGCGGTCACGCCCGCGCGTTGCTGGGCCTGCCGGATGCAGAGGCCATGGAGCTCATTGCCAACCGCGTCGTGGCCGAGGGCCTTTCTGTGCGAGCCACCGAGGAAGCCGTCACCCTGTACAAGCGCGATGGCAAGCCAGCCGAGCCAACCAAGAAGCCCGCTGCCCCGCAGCCGCAGTTCTTTACGGACTCTGCCGAGCGCTTGGCCGATCGCTTCGACACCAAGGTCACCGTCACCATGGGCAAGCGCAAGGGCAAAATGGTCGTCGAATTCGGTGACCAAGAGGACTTCGAGCGCATCCTAGCGCTCATTGAGGGCAAAGAAGGCAGCTAGCTCACCATGCTCGTTCAGGCCGTCAAGGAAGGTGTTGCTATCAACCCCTTGGCGGCCCGATCTATTTTTTGGGAGATGAAAACCACGGTCGCTGACCCTGCATTTGAAAAGGAAGCGTGGATCAGCGCCACCCTGCTGCGCTGCGGCGAGTGCGGTTTCACCGTGGGCGATGAGGCCACGGTCCTCTTCTGCCCGCCTGAGCTTGCCCCCGGTGCGGCCAAGCTGCCCACCTCCCCCGTCTCGGAGGATGCGGTCCTGGTGACTTCACTATTTGTAAAGCCGCACCGCGCGGCGAAGGGCTTGGAAGCAGTGCTTCTCGACGCCACCATCATGCACCTCACCTCACGCGAGGCTAGCGCCGTTGAGGCCTTTGGCTTTCGTGATGCCCGCCAGGCCGAAGAGCTCCTTCGCGAGAAACCCGCTCGCATTGGCCTGTTACCTGTGGAGACGCTGGAGTCCGCCGGTTTCATGGTGGTGCGCGATCACCCTATTACCCCACGCCTGCGCCTCGAGCTTCCACCAGCTTTCGACCTGCTGACCGCAGCCGCGGTGGAGGACCTCCTCGCCCGCGCTTTGGCCTAAGCCCTTTAGGAAGAGCGCTCGGCGCGCAGCAGCTCGTCGAAGCGATAGGTGCCAGTCACGGCGGTATCCTCGTCCAAGAGGTAGAGGCGCTTGACGGAGACGACGATGGCCTCGGCGATGTCATCGCGGCGGTCCGGGTTGGTAAGGATAGCCACGTCCTTGGGGCTGGTCAGGTAACCCAGCACGACCTGCACCACCGGCATTTGCGTCAGGCGCAACAACGCCCACGTGCGGCCGTGGTTGCGGCAGTTACCCAGCTCGGTACGGGCAACGATCTCACGCTGGATGAAGCCGGAGAGCGTCTCACCGATGAGGGAAGAGTTGCCGGATTCCGACCCAAAGTAGAAGGTGGCTACGCCGTTGGCCTTCTCCGTGGGGTATTCATCGCAGGCCAGTGAAATAACCAGGTTGGCGTCGAATGCATTGGCCATGTCTGCGCGGTCACGGATCGATGGGTCATCGTTGCGCGGGCGGGAGATGATGGTCTCCATGCCGGCGGCGATCATGCGCCCGGCAACACGCTCGGCCAAGTCCCAGAGGATCTCCTCTTCCGTGATGTTGCCGAAGCGTCCCCTGACCGTGCGGCCCTTGTTGAGGCCACCCAGGCTGGGGTCGATCACAACGCGCTTGCCGGCCAGCTTTGGCCCGGCATTGCGCACGCGCTCGCGTTCCTGGATATTGTGCGCCGAGCCGCCAGTGATACGCCGACCCAGCAGGTTGAGGGCGTTAATGGTGGCAGGGCCACAGATCCCGTCACTGCGCAGGCCAGAGTTGAGTTGGTATTCCGCCAGCGCCGCGTAGGTGCGGGCACCGAAATGGCCATCGATGCGTTCTTGGTAGAAGCCAAGCTCCTGCAATTGTTCTTGGAGCTGTGCTACGTCATCGCCCACCTGCACGTTGCCCGGTTCATAGGCCAGAACGCGGGCGCCCAGCGTGTAGGAAGCCTGGCGCAGCTCGCGCAGAGTGAGGTCATCAATATCGCCGCTAGGCACGATGCCGCGGGATTGCTGGAAGGCCTTGAGGACCTCGGCCAAATTGTTATCAAAGTGCTTATCGGCTTCGGAGTACTTTTGCTTCTTCCAGTCGGACAACGTCCCCTGGTAGTCAGTCATCAGGCCGAGGCGGGCAAGGGTTGCGCGTGCTTCGGCGACCCGAACGCTCTGGTCACCTACACGTAAAACGCGATTCACACCTACCCCTTTCGTGATCAAGGAGGCGCACCGCAGTGCGCCATCAACGAGTTAAAGAATACCAGTTAGAGCTGTTTCTTTATCTGCGCCACGATGTCGGCCTTGGAACGCAGGCCGACGAACTCGTCGACCTTCTCACCATTCTTGAAAATCAGCACGGATGGGATCGACATGATCTGGAACATGGCACCCAGGGTGCGCTCCTCGTCCACGTTGACCTTGACCACGGAGACGTCATCATCGAGTTCTTCGGCGACCTCTTCGAGAATCGGGGACAACTTCTTGCACGGCCCACACCATTCAGCCCAGAAGTCCACGACGACGGGCTTGCCTGCCTCCACGACGTCCGCGCGGAAGGAATCAGTAGTGACGTTCTTAATGTTGCTCATGTGACTACTAACGGTTATCGGCGAGGAAATGTTCCGCATCAATGGCCGCGCGGCAGCCGGAGCCAGCCGCGGTGATGGCCTGCTGGTAGTGGTCATCCACCAAGTCACCGCAGGCAAAGACACCAGGCAGCGAGGTCTTGGTCGAAGGCTGTTCCACTACGACGTAGCCAGCCTCATTGGTGGCCACCTGGCCCTCGAGGAAGCCGGAGCGCGGGTCATGGCCAATCGCCACAAACATGGCGGTGACATCGAGTTCGCTGGTTTCGCCGGTTAGGGCGTTCTTGACCTCCAGGCCGCCAACCTTGCCGTCCTTATCCAGGACGCGCTCAACGGTGGTATTGGTCAGCCACTTGATCTGTGGGTTCTCCTTGGCGCGCTCCAGCATGATCTTGGAGGCGCGGAAGTTCTCGGAGCGGTGGATGATCGTTACGGTTTCGGCGAACTTGGTGAGGAAGGTGGCCTCCTCCATGGCGGAATCGCCGCCGCCGACGACGGCAATGTTGTGGCCCTTGAAGAAGAAGCCATCGCAGGTGGCGCAGGCGGACACGCCGCGTCCAGCGAGCTCGGATTCACCCGGAATGCCCAGGTAGCGCGGCGCTGCACCGGTGGCGAGGATGACGGTGCGGGCCTCGAAGACCTCGTCACCGACGTGCAGCTTCTTTACCTCGCCCTCGAGTTCGACGGAATCGACAACCTCCATGCGCAGGTCCGCACCGAAGCGGATGGCCTGGGCGCGCATTTCTTCCATGAGCTCTGGGCCCATGATGCCCTTCTGGAAGCCCGGGTAGTTCTCCACCTCGGTGGTGTTCATGAGTTCGCCGCCGTATTCAAAGCCCTCGAAGACGATGGGATTGAGCTCGGCACGTGCTGCGTAGAGTGCTGCGGTGTAGCCGGCGGGGCCGGAGCCGACGATGGCGACATCGTGGATGGTCACAAAAAACTCCCTTGAGACGACAATTCTTGGACAGAATCTGATTCATGTTCGCGCACATCGCGCGAAAGATAGTGTGATTCTACTCGGCCTCAGTCTATCGCCGCACGCAGCACTTGCCGAGCCCGGGCTCGCCGCGACTTCACCGTGCCTGGCGCAACGCCCTGCACTTTGGCCACCGCATCGATGGGATAGCCTGCAACATCGGTCAGGTACAGCGCTTCTCGCTGGTCCTCGCGCAACGTCTCCATCGCTTGGGCCACCGTGATGCGTTCCGCCAAGTTCTCACTGGGATTGTGCGCGAGTGCGTAGTTGCGGTCATCCTCAATGATCTCCGCATCCAGGGAGGCGTTCTCTCGGTTGGAGCGATGGTTGAGGAAGTCATAGCCGGAGTTCATCACCAGCCTGTGCAGCCATGTGCTCAGCGTGGCATCGTGCCGGTAGGAGGCCATGTTGCAGCTGGCCTTGAGCAGTGCCTCCTGCACGATGTCCTGCGCATCATCATCGTTGCGCGTGTAGCGCCGCGCCATGGCCGTCAGGCGCGCACGGTGCTTCTCGACGATTGCCGAAAAGGCCTTAGTATCTCCGCCGATGAAGGCGTCGACGAGTTCACGATCGGTCGGCTGAGCTGACAAGAAGAATCCCCCCGGAAACTTGAGCAATGACACATGGGTCAACACAGTCCCTTGGCCGAAGCCGATGGTGTGTGATTGTCCCCCGTTAATGTGTCTGCGAGTTTACGGGAAGATTCTTCTGTCCGCTACGCGCCGCGTCTACTGCGCCGCACGCACGCGTTGCGCACGACGCAGCGCATCCTGGCATTCCAGCAGCACGCGGCGTAGCGCCCGAGGGTGCTCGCTGCTCAGGAGCTCGCTGGTGGCGGCGTCGGCCATCGCGAGATCCGGGTAGAGCCCGCGCACGAGGCGGTTAGCAATCTCGATGGGGTGCTCCTCCCACAGCTTCGTCAGAGAGTCGAAATACTCCTGGGCAAAGGCCTCGGTGAGGTGGGCCGAGCGCGGGGCGTTAAACGCCGCGAGCAGGGAATCCACCTCCGCGTTGGAGTACTTGCCCGGCGTGCGCACGAGGTCAAAGACTTCGCGCTTCAGCTCGGCAGATGGGAAAGCGTGGGAGGCGCCCAGGTAGGCGGCGGCACCGGTGAGCGTGTTGTCCCGCTCCTTCTCAGCCTCCAGCTCCTCGGCGCCGACGGCATCGCGGGCGGCCAGCGCGCGGAGGATGGCCCAGCGGATGTCCGGGTCGAGGGCGAGGCCGTCGAGGGAGCCGTCGTACAGCGCGCGCAGGCGCTGCGTGCCGGATTCCTCCGGCGTGGCCGCGAGTGCCTGGATGGCGGCGCGTGCGACGGTGAGCTGGGCGTCGGAGCCAGCAGGGGCGGCCTGCAGCACCTCCCAGAGGCGCTCAGCGTAGTCGGCGCGGATCTCCTCGCGAACATCCTCGCTCACGAAGTGGTCGATGGCATAGCGGGCATTGGCAAAGGCTGTGGTCAGAAGCGTGGGGTTGGACTCCGCCGGGGCGTGGTTGAGCACCGTGTCCAGGTAAGAGCGTACCGGCCACTCGCCATCGCGGGTGAGATTCCACAGGGAAGTCCAGATGACCGCGCGGGAAAGCTCATCCGGAACTTCAGACAGGCGCGTGCGGATGGTGTCCAGGGAGGTCTCGTCGAAGCGGACCTTGGCGTAGGTGTGGTCGGCGTCGTTAAGCAGCAGCAACGCAGGTGCCTGAAGTCCCGATGCCTCATCGAGGATGGTGCGCTCGCCCTCCAGATCGACGTCGAGGGTGGCGTACTTGTTCAGGGAGTCATCGAAGAGTGCCACGTTGAGGCGGTGCGGGCGCGTGGTGTCCTCGGCTTCCACCGCGATGGCGAGCTCGTGGATCTTATCGCCGTCCGTGTGCAGCTCCGGGGTGAGCGTGTCCGGGCCCCACGTGCGCAGCCAGGCGGTGGACCAGGCGTCCAGGTCGCGGTCGGTGTGCTTCTTCAGCGCCGTGAGCAGGTCCTCGAAGGTGGCGGCAGCAAAGGCGTGCTCCTGGAAGTAGTCGCGCGCGCCGGCGTAGAAGTTCTCCCGGCCCACGTAGTGCACCAGCTGCTTGAGCACCGCTGCACCCTTGGCATAAGTAATGCCGTCGAAGTTCTGGCGCGCGGCATCGACGTCCGGGATCTCGGCCTTGATCGGGTGCGTGGTGGGCAGCTGATCCTGCAGGTACGCCCAGTTCTTTCGTTGCCCGGCGAAGTTCACCCACGCCTCGGTGTATTCGGTGGCGTGGACTGAGGAATCCGCGCCCATGAATTCCGCGAAGGACTCCTTGAGCCACAGGTCATCCCACCACTGCGGGGTGACCAGGTCACCGAACCACATGTGAGACATCTCGTGCAGGATGGTATTCGTGCGCCCGGCATGCTGCGCGCGGGTGGCGGCGGAACGGAAGAGATAGTGCTCCGTAAAGGTCACGAGGCCGGGGTTCTCCATGGCGCCCAGGTTGTACTCCGGAACGAAGATGGAATCATACTTGCCCCACGGGTACGGGTAGCCAAAGTTGCTGTGGAAGAAGTCCATGCCTTGTGCTGTGACCTGCAGGATTTCATCATCCAGATACTCCGCCATGGAGGCGCGGGCAAAGGCGCGCAGCTCCACTTCCAAGGAGCCATCGGGTGCGGTCCAGGTGCTGTGCTTCTCGACGTACGGCCCAGCCGCAAACGCCGTCAAATACGTCGACAGCAGAGGGGTCGGCGCGAAGTGTGCCACTTCCCCGCCCTCAGTCTTCTCGCGGCTGACCTCCGGTTGATTGCTGAGCAGCTGCCAGCCCTGCGGGCCGGTGAGGTGCACCTCGTAGCTGGCCTTGAGATCCGGCTGGTCAAAGCAGGGGAAGATGCGGCGGGCATCGGATGGCTCGAGGTGTGAGTAGAGGTAGGTGGTGTCATCGGCCTGGTCGTGCATGCGGTGCAGGCCCTGGCCGGTGCGGGAGTAATAGGAGGAGCCGGTGATCTCCACGGTGAGTTCCTCCCCCACTGGAAGATTGCTCAGGTAGATCCGTGCGCCGTCGAAGGTGTTCTCCACCTCCTCGCCGTTGACGCGCACTGCGTGCACGGCCTTGCCCAAGTAATCCACGAAGGTCTCAGGCTCGGTGGTGGTGAAGCCAATGCGCGAGGTGACCTCGTAAGAGTCGGCGTCGGTGGGCGCGCTCGTGACGTCGAGGTGCAGCTCGTAGGTGCTCAAACGCAGCGCGGCGCTGCGGGCGGTGGCTTCTGCATGGGTGAGGTTTGCGGTAGTCATGCGCTACATCTTAAACGTCGCTGCGGTGCGTATCACAGGTAAGCCGCCCGGAGTTGTTTATTACTCGGTTGTGGCGCCTTAGTTGTCAAAAAGTTGTTGCCCGCAGTACCGAAATGGGCACTACGGGCAACAACTAAAAACTACTTCTCAAGGCGAGGTATCGCGCTTGAGGGCTTACTGCTTGATGGCAGAAACCTCGAGCTCGATCTTGATCTCCTCGGAGACGAGCACGCCGCCGGTCTTCAGCGGAGCGTTGAAGTCGATGCCGAAGTCGGTGCGGTTAATGGAGGTCTTAGCCTCGAAGCCAAGGCGGGTGTTGCGGAAGGGATCCTCGGCCACGCCGGTCTCTTCTACCTTGAAATCGACGGACTTGGTGGTGCCCTTGATGGTGAGGTCACCGGTGACGGTGCCCTCACCCTCGTCGTTAACGTCGAACTTGGTCGCGGTGAAGGTCATCTCTGGGAACTTCTCAACATCGAAGAAGTCCTCATTCTTCACGTGTGCATCGCGGTCGGCGTTCTTGGTATCGATGGATGCCGTCTTTACCGTGGCGGTGGCGGCGGAGTCAGTAATGTTCTCCCCTACGGTCAGGGTGCCTTCGAACTCGTTGAAGTTGCCGCGCACCTTGGTGATCATGGCGTGGCGAGCTACAAAGCCGATAGTGGTGTGTGCCGGATCCAGTGCGTAGGTTCCTGCGGTGATAGTCATGGTTTCCTCGTTTCTTCTAGGTTTCTCTAGATTGTTGACGTGACAACAATAATTATACGCTCCTTCACTCAGCTGTCAAGGGAAGAAATCGCAAGAACACTAAAGCCCCAGACCTGCAACCCGAAACCTGCAGGGCGTCGTCAAGCGCGTGGTGTGTCTGAGTCAGCGAGCAGGGAGTTTCGGGATCGAGGTCTGGGGAAATGCGTGAGGTGGTGGGTTAGTTGGTGGGGATGCCCACCAGGGTGGCCTCCTTCAGTGTCACGGAGCCGGATTTGGGCATGTCGGTGAAGACGATGAGGGCGCCGTCGAAGGCCACGGGCTTCTCCTTGAGCTCGATGTCTTGGCGCGCGTTGGTTAGCGTGCCGTGTGCGAGCTCGGTGAGCTTGCCGGAGTCAGGATCCGTGGGGTCAAAATCCTTGGTATTAACGCCATAGACTTCGTACTTGGCGCCGGTGGACTTGCTCTGCTGAAGCGGAAGCGCTCGGAGTTGCGTGGGCTTGTCAATGCTGAGCAGGAGTCCAGTGTCTGCCTTCTTCGTGGACCATGAACCAGAAACTTCCTTGCCCTCCGGAACGGAGGTGGTCTTGACGTCCTTCAGGAGCACCGGCGGCACGTTGGGGAATGAGGTTTCAGTCGTCGATTCGCTCTTCGTCACCACTGGGGAAGTCTTCTCATTACCCACATGAGACAGGATCCACACGCTGAGCGCGGCCATCGCCACGACGAAGAGGGTGGCCAGCGCGCCTAGGACGATGATGCCGGAGCCAGAATAGCCGCGGCCGCCGAAACCCGGAGCGGGGCTCGGGTCCTCCTTGCGCGGGGTCTCCTCCACTGGAATCTGGAGGGTCTCCTCGCCGTCGTCGCCATCGCCGGCGAAGGCCGCCAAGCGGTTGGCGATGTCCTCGAGATCGGAGTCTTGGCCCTCCTCGGCGTCGGCAGCAATCTCCTGTAGCACCTCCGGTGTCGGACTGGTGGATTCCACGAGGAGCGAGATGGCGGAGGCCAGCGCCGAGCGGTCAGTCTCCTCATCGTTGCTGTGCAACACCGCGGGGAAGGCCAGGGTGGCAATGCCCTCAGTGGAAATGCGGATGCGGTTGCGGTTCTCAATTCCCAGCACGAGGCCCGCCGCATGGGCGGCAGCCGTGGTGCGCACCAGCGGGACCAAGGCGTGGGCGACGGCGCGCGGATCGAGGTCTTCATCCTCCGACACCGTCTTCAGGGAGGTGCCCTCCACCCAGTCCGCCACGACGAGGCAGCCCTGGCGGTAAGACAGGATGTCGATGTTCTCCGCCATGGCATCCAGTTCCATCTCAGCCAGGCGGCGCGTGGCGCGGGAGACCTCCGCGGAGCGGCGGGCGGCTACCGCCGGGGTGGCCGGTGCCATCGGAGCCTCGCCCGTGGTGTCCACGAATGTCAGCGATACAAGGCGGCCGGTGGCCTGCTCGCGCGCCTTCCAGAAGCGGGTACCCGCGGCGGAGCCGTAGTCCTTGAGGAGGCGGAAGCGGCCATCGGAGACCGGGGCGCCCGGCACCAGGCGTGGACCGCGGACGATACCGGCAGACATCGGCGGCGGTACCGGCGAGGAGTTGAAGGCATCCACGCTGAAGATCGGCTGGATCTCCAGCTGCTCTGGGGCCTCGACCTCGATGGCCTCGGCATGCTCGATCTTGATGATGCGGGACATGCCGGGGATGCGCTGCAGCTGGCGGCCAAGGTTGATGACTTCCGGCAAGCCCGAGCGCGAAAGCACGATGCCGGTGACAGCCACGAAGATGAGGCCCGCCACGGCAAGCTTCAGCAGGTACACGAACGGCGGCACCTGCTCCGGGAGCACGAGGTTGATGACGTAATTGATGACGAAGGCCACCACGAGGCCCACGAGGGAGGCCAGCACTGACCAGATAGTCGTCGCGATAACCGCGCGGCCACCCAGGCTGCCCAGCTTTCGCTTGAGCAGGAAGCCGCCGATCACCGCGCCGGCCACGAAGCCGAAGCCATTGGCAGTGCCCAGAAGGACGACCACGCGGTCGGGGGAATCCGCCACGTGTGGGGCAAGCAGGGAGAGCACCGACTTGGTGAGCGTGATGCCGGCGATGATAAACGTCGGCGTCCACGCTTCTTCGCGGGCGTAGAAGACGCGCAGGTGCAGCAGCACGAGGGCGTATGGGATGAGGGTAAAGGCAGAGAAGCTCAGCGTGAGGCCGAGTACCTCGGCCGCCTTGGCGTTGAAGGCGCCGTATTGGAAAAGGCCGCGGGCGATCGGGATGCCGAATCCCGTCATGAAGATGACGATGGGAATCAGGGCGATAAACGTCAGCTTCGTGCCCAGCGTGAGATCCCGGACCACGGCCTTGACGTCACCGTCCGCGGCGTTGCGGGACAAGCGCGGCATAATTGCGGTGAGCAGCGTGACGCCAATGACGCCATAGGGTACCTGCAGGAGAAGCCATGCCTGCTGGTAGATAAACGGCGCTTCTTTGTCCGCATGGGCCGCCACGCGGGAAGTGATGACGTAACCCAGCTGGGAAACCGCCACGTAGGCCACGATGGCCATGGCCATGCCGCCGAACTGCTTGAGGCGGTCATCTAGGCCCCACAGCGGCTTGAGGTTAATGCCCGCCTTCTTGAGATAAGGGAAAAGGATGAGGCATTGCACCACCACACCGGCCGTGGTACCTAGGGCTAGGAGCAGCACGTGCCGGTCCGTGATCGGCGAAGGCGCATCGGGATGCAAGCTGCCCGGCAGCAGCTGGTAGGCCACGAGCACCGTAATCGAGATGATGTTATTGACCACCGGTGCCCACGCGCCTGGCCCAAAGATGCTCTTGGTGTTGAGCACCGCTTGGAAGAGCGCGAAAAGCCCGTAGAAGAAGATCTGCGGCAGCAGCAAGTAGGCAAAGGAGGTGGCCTGCACGGCATTGACCTCGCCGTCCTCCGGCAACATCATGCGTGTCAACTGCGGGGCAAAGATACAGGAAAGCACCGTGATCGTGGCCAACAGGGAGAAGGCCAGCGTGAAGAGGCGCCGGACAAAGTCCTCGCCACGGTCAGCGTCTTCCTTTTCCGCGCGTACCAACACGGGCACGACGAGCGAAGTCAGCACCGCGCCCAGCACGATCTCCGTGATGAGGTTGGGCAGCTGGTTCGCCGTGGTGAAGGCGGAGGAAACAGCCGGGCCGAGCGACGAGCCGATGAGCACGTTGCGGATGAATCCCGTGATGCGGGAAATCATCGTTGCAATGGCCATGGAGCCGGTCGCGCGGACGACGGCACCGTCGGAGTTCTTTTCGCCGGAGGGCTCACTCGAGGCAGTGGCGGTCTTGCCCTTCAGTCCCGAGCGGTCCTCGAGTTCGTCGTCGACAGCAACGACGCCACTCGGCGCGCGCTTTTCCGGTACTGGCGCCGGTGGCGAAGGCGTGACAATGCGTCGGCGGGCACCAGACTTAGGTTCATGTGTCATTGAGAAAACTATCCGTGAGACTTCTTTTTCTTCCACTTACCCAGCCGGAACAATGCGGCAAGGACGAGGGCGAGCGCGGCGATCGCGCCGACTCCATAGACGCTAACGATACCGGCACGCGTCTGCACCGTGATATCGATTGGATCCGAAATGAGGTGCTCAGATGGTGTTGCAAGCCATAGGCGCAGCGACATCTGGTCAACGTTGCTGGGCAGGTCAGCGGTCATGGACACGGTAATAGATCCCTTGGCCGGGATGTGAATCAAGTCCTGCGTGTTCAATGTGGCGCCGTCGGGGGCGTCGTAGGCTAGGTGGGCGTCGACAGGCAGCGGCAGGCCGTTCTCCGCCACGATGAGCAGCGGTGATGACTCTGAAACGCGGGTAAAGACGTTGCCCGGCGGGATGAGCGCCACGGAGGCGCGAAGCTCGCGGAGCATATCCGCGTTTTTCTCCAGCCGAGAGCGGCTCTGCTCTACCGAGGATGGAAAACCGTGGAGGCTGGAGCGGTCGGTAGCGCTGAGCGCCGTGAGGAGATCGCGGCGCAGGGGTGCCGTGAAGTTATAGCGCGTCATGGCGATACCGGGATCGTTGACCATGATGGACATCAGCTCATCGGTATAGCGCGCCTGCTGCGTCACCTGTGTGATCTCGGCGTCGTGGAAAGCTGCGGGATCTGGGTAGGGACTTCCGGGGCTGCCGCTGCCGGGCTCGATGGGCAGGGCGGCAACGGGACGGGGCTCGAGGCGCCCGGAATTGAGCAGGCGCTGCGCTGCTTCCATCACCGCGCGCGCGGCGGCAGGGTCCTGGAAGTTCGGCAGCTTGGCCACGGTCTCCTCTTGCGCGGACGCCACGCTTATCGACGCCCCCGCCGTCAGCGCCCTCGCCTGCTCCGAATCCATCGAAAAGTCGTAGCGCAGCTCCGGGTTGGAGTACCCAGTGGTCTGCGGCTTAGAACCGGTCTGGGCCAACAGTGCTCCGAGGGAGGCATCAAAGGTGGCGGCCTTACCGGCCCACTCGGAATTATCCGCTACCAGCAGCGGGACGGGCATCGCGTGCTCGCTTGTCCCTGAGGCAGGCGCGGTCAGTGGCGTGCTGAGCGGGGCACCGAGGACGCGCTCGATGGTGTCAGCGCCCTGCTCGACGGCCTCGTGGGTGAGCCACTCGTTTCCTACCTGGGCCACGGCATCGGAGTCTGCGTTAGCCCACGGCATGAGCATGCGGCAGTCCACCTTCTTCAGTTTCTCCAGCCATGCGGCGGCGTCTTGGGCGCCCGCGCCCGGCTTGCCGCGATCGGAATCGGCGCTGCTAAACCAGGAATCGCGCAGGCGCGTGGGGTGTTTGGCAGTAGAGGGGCGGGTCTCGTTGACGGTGTAGCCGGCGGACATGCGGTCGGCGGCGTCGACAAGCGCGGGGTCCAGGGCCACGCAGCCTGAACCGTGCAGATCATGCTGCAGGTAGGCGTCGAGCAGCTGATCGAGGCGCCCGCCCGGTGAGAGCTGTTCAGCGAGCTGCTCGCTTTCTAAGATGAGCTCCTCGCCGCCGGTATCTCCCGGCACGACGTCGACCTGGGCGGTCACGGGATAGATCAGTGAGAACTCGTGTTTGCTGTCGTCTTCTGCGTCGGGCGTCGGATCCTGATTTTCGCCCCTGAAATCCAGGATTGTCCGCTCTTCCGCAAAGCTCGTGGCCTGACCGTCGCGGGTGCCGGTGAGCGTAAATAGCAGTGGGTAGGCGCCGGGATCGGTGATGGCCAGCGTGGAGTCATCTCCCAACGCGGTGGGGACCTCCACGGTTACGTCGCGGCTCTCCCCCGGCTCCAGTGCTCCTGCGCCGAGCGAAGTCCCATAATAAGGAAAGGATCCCGCAGCGAGCTCTTGGCGGGCCTCCGTCGTGGAGTTCACAGCATTGCTGCGCCGGGAGGTTATCTGCAAGTCATCAACGGCGCTATCCGTCGGGTTGTGGATGCGCAGCTGGACTTTAAGCGTCTCCCCTACTCGCGCCTCCGTCGCGCTGAGCAAGCTGAGTTCGAGCTCATCGGGGCCGCGGGAGCCGAGCCAATAGTGGGAGTCGTTGCTCTCGGCGTCGGGAGTTTGTGCCTGGGCCACGGGGACGGCGCAGCCCACCGCCAGCGCCGTGATGGCAACCGCTGCGCGCCAACTCACCGCGGAGTCGCCTTTCCTGCGGCAGCTTCCTTTCGCGCGAGATCAGGGAGGAGGTCGTGGGCGATGCGGGCCAGCTTGCGCTCGTCCGCATAGGCAAGGTGCTCGATGAGCTCGGAGACCGGGATCCAGGAGACCTCGGTGACCTCCGGGTCCTCGTCATTCATGATGCCGTCCACGAAACGCAGCAGGTGGTGGTGCACGGTCTTGTGAATGCGCACGCCATCGGAGACGAACCAATAATCAATCATGCCCAGGTCCGCGAAGACCTTGCCGTGAATTCCGGTCTCCTCCCATACTTCGCGCTCGGCGGTGAGTTCCTTGGCCTCGCCGTTTTCCACATGGCCCTTGGGCATGGACCACAGCAGGCGCCCGCGGCGGTCCAACCTGCCGATGAGTGCCACATAGATCTGGGACAGGTCGACGTTGCCGTCTTCGTCGACGGCCTCCGCCAATCCGGACACGACGAGTCCGCCTGCGGACGTCTCATCCCGCGTGGTCATGCGGTTGGTGGACGTGCGCTGGGGGCGTCCCGTGCGGTGGTTCCGGTGGCCCGCGCCCCGCCGGCGGCGGCGCTTGGACCCTGGCGTGTTCTTAGTCATCCCTGCTAATCGTAGTAGACTTCGATCCGTGAATTTTCAGGACACTCAGCTAATCGGCGTTCTTGCTCGCGCGGACGCCACCGTCGCCCAGCTCAGTGGCCTCCTCAGTGGCCTGGTGGAACGCTTCGCGCTTCACGACGCCCCCCTCTACCTCGTCGGCGGCTCCGTCCGCGATGCCCTGCTCGGCCGCCTGGGCAATGATCTCGACTTCACCACCCCGGCCCGGCCCGACGTGGTGTATTCGATTCTGGAGGAGTGGGCGGAAACCGTGTGGGATACCGGCATCGACTTCGGTACTGTCTCGGCGGCTTATAAGGGCCAGCAGATTGAGATCACCACCTTCCGCTCTGATAGCTACGACGGCGATTCCCGCAACCCCGAGGTGGTCTACGGCGACACGCTCGAGGGCGATCTCGTGCGCCGCGATTTCAAGGTCAACGCCATGGCCATCGAGCTGCGCCCGGACGGTACCCGCGAATTCCACGATCCGATGGGCGGACTCGATGACCTGGCGAATCGCATCCTCGATACCCCGGATGCGCCGGAGATTTCCTTCCACGATGATCCTCTTCGCATGCTCCGCGCTGCGCGATTCGCGGCGCAGTTGGAGTTTGACGTCGCCCAGCGCGTGCGCGATGCCATGAAGGACATGGCCGCTGAAATCCAGCGCATCACCGTGGAGCGCGTGCAGGTGGAGCTCAACAAGCTCATCTGCGGTGTCGCGCCGTGGAAGGGTATTGACCTGCTTGTTGATTCCGGGATTGCTGATTATGTTTTTCCGGAGATCCCGGCTTTGCGCATGGCTCCCGACGAGCACGCGCAGCACAAGGACGTGTACGCGCACTCGCTGACTGTACTTCGGCAGGCCATGGAGCAGGAGGAAGACGGTCCCGATCTCATTCTTCGGTGGGCTGCCCTGCTCCATGACATTGGCAAGCCGGATACCCGCGACACCACCGACGGCAAGGTCAGCTTCCACCACCACGAGGTTGTTGGTGCGAAGCTCACCCGCAAGCGCCTGCGCAAGCTGAAATTCCCCAAGGCCACGACCGAAGATATCGGCCAGCTGGTCTACCTGCACATGCGTTTCCACGGTTTCGGCGATGGCCAGTGGACCGATTCCGCCGTGCGCCGCTATGTCACCGATGCCGGCGATCTTCTCCCGCGCCTGCACAAACTTGTGCGCGCCGATTGCACCACCCGCAATGAGCGCAAGGCCCGCCGCCTCCAGCGCACCTACGATCAGCTGGAGGAACGCATCGCGGATATCGCGGCCAAGGAAGACCTCGCTCGCGTACGCCCTGATCTCGACGGCAACGAGATCATGGAGATCCTCGGCCTTGAACCCGGCCCGGAGGTAGGCAAGGCCTGGTCTTACCTCAAGGAGCTGCGCCTCGAAGAAGGCCCCTTGGAGCGCGAAGTTGCTATTGCGAAGCTGCGCGAGTGGTGGAATTCTAGATAGGGATGTACGCAGACAGACTTTTCAACGCCCTCGAGCGCAATGATCCCGCCCCTGGCCAGCTCCTCGTGGCGGCTCCCGACGTCCTCGCGCCCCAGTACAATCGCTCCGTCATCCTCATCACCGAGCAACATGCCGGGCGTACGTATGGCGTGGATCTGACTAAGCGCTCCGAGGTCGCGGTCTTCAACGTCATGCCGGAGTGGCTGCCCGTGGTGGCTAAGCCGCAGGCCCTTTACATCGGCGGCCCGCACGACCAGCAGGCGGCCATCGGCGTGGCGCTGACCAAACAGGGCGTCGACATCGAGAAACAGCCTTCGTTGAGCCGCCTCGCCCCACGTGTGGCACTCGTCGATCTGCGCGTGGGTCCCGATGCCGTCACCGAACTGGTTGAAGGTATGCGTTTTTTCGCCGGTCATTTCGAGTGGGGCCCGGGCGAACTCGATGAGGAAATCGATCGTGGTGAGTGGTACGTGGCCCCTGCGCTGCCCCAGGACGTGGTCTCCTCCGGATCGACAGATACGTGGTCAGACGTCATGCGCCGCCAAGCCATGCCCCTGCCGTTGTTTGCTACTTTCCCGCGTTATATCGATGAAGATAATTAGAGTTCCTCTCCGCCCTCTGCGCTAACATCTCTGCCATGCGTGCGGAGATCATCAAGGCAATACGGACCTGCATGCCCATCGCCGTGGGGGTGGTGCCGCTGGGCCTCGCCTTCGGCGTGCTCATGGTCCAGACCGGTTTCGACTGGTGGTGGACCCCCATCTTTTCCATCGTTATTTACGCTGGTTCGATGGAGTTCCTCGCCATTTCCATGGTGACCGGCGGCGTGACGCCCGCCGTTGCCGCGGTGACGGGTTTCATGGTGAACTTCCGCCACATCTTCTACGGGTTAACCTTTCCGCGCGATGAGATTCGGAATCGTTTCGGCCGCGCCTATTCCACGTACGCGCTGACCGACGAATCCTATGCCGTCCTTTCTGCCTTCCCCCGTGTTTCGCGCCCGAGTGGTGCATTTGTCTTCACCGTGCAGCTTTTCTGCCAGGTGCTGTGGGTTGTCTCGGGCATCATTGGTGCGCTGGCAGGCCAGGCTATTCCGCCCTCGGTGAAGGGTCTGGATTTCGCCCTCGTTGCCTTGTTCATTGTCCTAGCGATTGATTCCTTCCAGAACAACATGGATTACTCGCTTCCGCTGTCTGCTGCGGTCCTGGGTGTCCTCGCGGGCTGTCTGTTTCCAGGGCAGCTACTCATGGTGGCGCTGAGCGCCTACTTCCTGCTCTTGGTGGTGCGCTACCTTTCCCCTCGTGTCGACAGCGCGATGATTCTACGCAGGGAGTCCTAATGCCAGCTGGAGTAACCCTGCTCAGCATCCTCGCCGTGCTTATCCCCGTCGGGGTGGTGACGGTTGTTTTGCGCTGGCTTCCCTTCGCCTTTGTGAAGGCCCTAAAGGATGGCCAATTCATCAGCATGCTGGGCTTCACTATGCCCGTGGGTGTGATGACGGTCCTGGTGGTTTACACCTTGTTTAGTCAGACCCAAGACACGGGAAGCTTTGTGGCTCCCCTTGTAGGTGCCGCGGCTACTGCCCTGTTGCACCTGTGGCGCCGCAACTCCGGCTTGTCCATCTTCGGAGGCACCGCCGTGTACATGCTGTTGATGAACGTGGTGCTTTAAAGGTCCCCGTAGAGGGCGATGGCCTCTGTCCACAAGGAGTGGAACTGGAAGGCGTCGATAAGCTCGGCATTGATGTCGGGGAATGCGTCGTAGGTGTCGGGGTGTGGAACCACGCGCTGTGGGACCTCGGCATTGCCCACTGAGGTCTCCGGTGTCGCAGCGCCGACGATGGAGTCATTCGGAGCGAGGGCGATCATGCGCAGCATGGAGCAGGCCTCAGCGTTGATTTCCTCAAGCTCCGCGATGTGTGTGGCGGTGCCGACCTCCGGGATGGTCATGGTGGTGCGAACATAAAGCTTTTTCATGTGCTCTCACTCTACCCGGGCGTAGCGTGCCGCCATAGACGCGCAGATCATCAATTGGACCTGGTGGTAAATCATGAGAGGAAGGATGAGCAGCCCCAACGAGGTGCCGCCGGAGGCAAAAATCACCGAGGCCATGGGTAATCCGGTGGCCAGGGATTTCTTTGACCCGCAGAACTGAATAGCAATGGTGTCTTCTCTGTTGAACCCCAGCTTCTGGCTGACCGCCTTGGTGAGCCAGAGCATAAAGAAGACGAATGCTGTTGAGAAGACAATCTGAAACAGAATCTGCCATACGCTAATCGACGCCCAGATCCCGTCCACCATTCCCTTAGAAAAGGCCGCATAGACGACCATCGCGATGGAGCCTCGGTCCACCACTTTCGTGGCTTTGCTTGCCGCGAGTTTGCCCACCCATTTTCTGGTGAGCTGGCCGAGCACGAAAGGTAGGAGCAGAAGAACAGAAATCTCAAAGAAAACAGAGCTATCGATGTGAATCCCTTCGCCGGCCCCCATGAGTGCCATGACGAGCAATGGCGTAAGCAGAACTCCAGCGAGGTTTGACGCAGACGCAGAGACGATTGCTCCGGGAACATTTCCGCGGGCGATTGAGGTAAAGGCTACCGACGATTGCACTGTTGACGGTACAAGCGTGAGGTAGAGAATTCCCAAGTAAAGATCGTTTGGGATGAACGCGGTGAGCGGGCGCAGTGCGAGGCCGATGACTGGGTAGACCACAAAGGTGAACGCCAGAATGGTCAGGTGGAGCTTCCAGTGTTTGATCCCGTTGATGGCTTCGCGCGTTGAGAGTCGGGCGCCGTAGAGAAAGAAGAGAAGAGCGATCGCTATATTCGTGAGGACATCGAAGCTGTCCGCAAAGCTTCCCCGCGCGGGAAAAACAATAGCGATTGCGACGGCGCACAGGATGAGGACGATGAGGGGGTCGAGTCTTTTTAGGCGCTCAATCATAGAAGAGAGTCTAGACGCCCCTCACGGTTTCACGTGAAACATCTTTTCAAACCCCCTGAGTCGCCAGGGATATCCATTAGGCGGAGACGTTTTTGACTGTTCCCCCGTTGTTTTCCACTCCGTACTCAGTGAGCGGTTTAGGGCTGGGGCCGCCGGTGACTTCGCCGCTGCTGAGGTCAAAGCTTGAGTAGTGACTCGTGCACGTGGCGGTCAAGCCTTCAATCTTCGTGATGAGGGAACCCTGGTGCGGGCAGGTCTGCGAATATGCTTTGAACTCTCCCTCGGTGGGTTGAGCGAAGATCACCTTGTCTACAATGATGGCGGAGCCAACGGGGATTTCCGTCGCTGCGACTTCCGCGGAAGGCTCCTTGCCACAGGCGGCGAGGTAGGCCCCAGCAAAGGTAGTCGCAGTACCGAGCAGGAAAAGGCGGCGTGAACACGTAGTCATGTGGATTACTCTATCTGATTCAGCGGCAGTGTAGGGAGAGGACAATGTGCTGTTAGCTAAGTTTGCCGTCCCACACGGGAAGCTCCTCTTCCCTGCTGCCGCTGAAATCGTAGGCACCGTATGATGTGCCGACATCGCTATAGATCGTCCCAGCTTCGTTGTGTGCTCCGCGACGTTCTCCGGCGAGTGCATATGTGGCCCCCGCGCCGAGGATGCTGAGGCTGAGCGCTGTTGCAGCGACGAGCCGTAGCGCTTTAGTTTTGGTGTTCTTGGTCATGAACACGATCGTGCGCCGCCCGACTCCTGTTGTCACGTCACATTGCCGTGTTCCCACGTAATTGATGTTTAGCTCTCAGTGCTCGCACAGGACAAAGAAAGGTGGCTACACCAATCATCGGGTCTACCCGGTGTTGAGCTGGCCACCTAAATATAGTTTGTGATGAAATCATATGGGGACTTCTGTTTGCCCAGAATACGTCACTGTGCTGAAAAAGCCGCTCTAGTCTCGGCCCGTTTTATCGGCGTGTTGTGCTGCGGCACGGATCGCGGAGACGTCGACAGCCGGCGCCTCTCCCCCGCAGCCGCCGTCGCCACAGTTGCAGGAATCGCCGCAACCATCGTCGTCTTTATGGGCTTGGTCCCACAGGTAGGCCGCGCGGGCACCCATGTTGGAGCCGATGGAGAGCGCGAGGACAGCTACGACGGCTGTGAGTGCGGGGATTAGCCACATCCAACCTTCAGCGCGAAGCGCGATAACACCACCGAAAACGAGAGCGATCCCTCCCAGGAACCAGAACGGGCCCGCAAGAGCGTGGGCGTTGTCCCATGCCTCCCGGGTTTTGCGGATCTCCGCGAGGCGCAATCCAACAACACTGTTGCCGGGGAGTTTACGGAGTGTGGCAAGGCCGCCGACGATGATGAGGACCGCGGCAAGGACGAGGAAGATGATTCCGACTACGAGCATGCGTCTAAGTCTATCCCGCCTCCTAGCTAGCGAGAAAGCTGGTTCAATTTATTCGTTTCGTGCTGTAATATACATTTCGTGTCGCTTGGTAGATAAATAAGCGTTTATCGCCGGGCGAGAAACTCGTAGTGGTATCAACCATAGAAAAGACTCAATCATGACATTCAAGAGTGTTCTCAACTCTCTGCTGTTCAAGATCCTCGTAGCGATAGTCTTGGGCATCATAGTTAGCCAATTTGCGCCGGAATGGTTCGGCAGGGCCTTCGCAACATACAACGGACTGTTCTCGAACTTCCTTGGCTTCTTCATCCCCATTCTCATTCTTGCTCTCGTGGCACCGGCAATCGCGGGCCTCGGGCGCGGCGCCGGCAAGTGGCTGGGTATTACTGCCGGGATTGCATATGGTTCCACTATCGTGGCAGGCCTCGTTGCCTACGGTTTGACCCAGGTCCTGTACCCCACGTTGCTTGGTGGGCAGACGCTCAACACTGATGTTGCTGACATCGATGCCGGAGCGCTCGAGCCCTACTTCACCGTTGAGATGCCGGCTCCATTCGAAGTTATGACGGCGCTGCTGTTGTCCTTCTGCGTTGGCGTGGCGATGACCACTGTGAAATCCGACAATCTTTACGCGATTACTAAAGAATTTGAGAACGTCGTCATCAAGGTGATCTGGGGCTTTGTGATTCCCCTCCTGCCGTTCTATATCTTTGGCATGTTCCTCTCCTTGGGCATGAATGGCAACATCGGGACGGTGCTGGTTGCCTTCGCCAAGGTTCTTTTGCTTGCGGTCCTCATGACGCTGGTTTACCTCGTGCTTCAATACATCATCGCCGGCGCAATTGCGGGTAAGAATCCATTCCGCGCATTGAAGAACATGACACCGGCCTACTTCACCGCGTTGGGTACTTCCTCTTCGGCGGCGACGATTCCGGTGACGTTGGACGCCGCGTTGAAGAACGGCATTTCCAAGCCCGTTGCTGGCTTCGTTATCCCCCTCTGTGCGACCATCCACCTTTCTGGTTCGATGATCAAGCTGACGTTGTACGCCTTCGCGATTGTGTACATGGCTGATGGTATGGAAGCAGATTTGGGTAAGGCCTTGGGCTTCATCCTGCTTCTTGGAATCATGATGATCGCGGCCCCCGGTGTTCCGGGCGGTGCCGTGATGGTTGCCGTTGGTCTGTTGCAATCCAATATGGGCTTTGATGATTCGATGGTGGCACTGATGATTGCCGCTTACATCGCTATCGATTCCGTGGGTACGGCCGCGAACGTTACTGGCGACGGCGCTATCGCCATGATTGTTGACCGTTTCGCTCGCAATAAAATTGATGGGTTGGAGGCCGAGGCCGACGCCTCTGCTGCCGACGAGGGGCTCAGCAGAGCTTAGGTTTCAAGCTTAGGTTTCACGTGAAACCCTGAAAGCTTCCCCCTCCCCTAGCTTGCGTTCCATTTCTGGTCTATACGTCTAGACCAATCAACTGGAAAGTTGGCCGCGGGAGGGGGATTTTTGTATGCCTGGTTGCCGACGTCGCGGGCCGCTCGGTCGTGCAAGGAGCTCCCAAAAACTCCGACGAAAACCGAGATGACTCTTGTGGGACGAGCTTAGAACATGTATTCTAAAGGTGGGAGTGGGGGAAGCAATTATCCGGCTAATTTAGGGATGCAGCTCCCCATGGGAATCACAACAAATTCTTCAACCTCGGTACCTACTGCGTATTTTTCTCACTCAAACCCGCATGATCCAGAATGTATGGCGGGTCAACTCATGCGAAGAATAGAGTATGAGTTTTGGTCACGTGTCCAGCCACCGCTCGACGCAGATTCAGACACTGCATTTATGACCCTTGGTCAAAAGACGGGAAAGTCTCCGGCACATGTGGCGCGGAATGTCATGGGGCTTATTCGTCTCAGTGAATTGCCGAAGGTGAAGGCGATGCAAGACTCTGAATACGTACTCGATATGCAAGCCTTGGTTGCTATTGATCAAGTACTGGCAAAGCTGGGCAACCCTATTGCTTCAGTTATCTCAGAGATCGATAGTCAATTGGCGGCGTGGCTAACACCGACTAAACCCAACCAGGTCTTTCCCAGCGCAGAAAAGATTCGGCGCAAGGTACGCGACATTGCTAAGGTCTTGGATGATTCAATCGCGTTCCGGGATAAGCGGAAGAACCGGTATTCACTCCTCACCCGGGGAGAACGTGCCTCGATCGAGTTAGAGGTCGATAGTAACGTCGGCGTCGTAATCCACGAGACAATCAAGCTGGCCGCAAAAGAACATGACGTCTCAATGGCGGATGCCTTAGTTCTCCTCATTACGGGCAAGATTCAGCCGGAGGCTGGAAAAGTTGTTGTGCATGAATTCAAAGCCACTGACGTGGAGGGAGCGCCGGTCTATGTTCAGGGACACGGCTGGACCGGTGAAGGAGTGCCGGCGTCGAGAACTGTGACGAGAGACTTTAGTGCAGCACCAGAACCGTGCGAAGGCTACCAGCCCTCAGATGTCACGCGAAAGTATGTCGAGGGGCGCGACGGGACCTGCCGGGCGCCTGGCTGTAATCGACCGGCGTGGACATGTCAATTGGACCACAGGATTAACTACGCCGACGGTGGCCCTACGCACCCATCTAACCTGGTTGCCCTTTGTCAGCACCACCACAACATGAAAACTGACGGACGGGCTTTCTATATCCTGGACCCAGTTACTGGTGATGTTGTCTGGTTGTTCGAGGACGGCACCTGGGCGGTGACTGAAGCAACCGGTCCTCTGGCCCCGGCATCTAAGGTGTGGGCACGAACCGTCGCGGAAGACTTCATTGCTCACCGGCGGAAGATGCACGAAGAGGCCAAAGCCTTGAAGGTTGAGCTTGATGGCGGAGAGTTGGTCGAAGTCTTCGACAGGACGGACCCGGCGGATCGCTACTCGAACGCATCCGATGATATCCCCTTCTGAGGGCCAAGAGACTATCGCTGTTGGGGATTAGGGAATTAAGGAGGCTTTGGAAGGCACAGAAGGCGGCATTATTATTGATTGCTGGCTACAACGACGGTAGCCGATGGGCTTGTGCATATGGAACACGCGCTGTTTCACGTGAAACGACCCCTTCCATCGTGACGCGTGGTGGCGCACGACGTGATGGAAGAGGCCGAGGTGGGTCAGGATTGTTCGGGAAAGCGCTTAGCCAACGGCACGCTTGGTAGCAGCCTTCATCTTGGATACGAAGTCGGTGACTGCAGAGGCGAGTCCGTCGGTGGGCTTGTTGTTCTCGTCGAGGTGAGCGTCGACAATCTTCGTTAAAGCAGATCCGGTGATGGCCCCAGCTGCGCCAGCGGAGATGGCATCGGCGACATGCTGAGGGGTTGAGATCCCAAAGCCAAGGAGAATCGGTGCCCCACCAAAGCGTTTCACGTTGTTCACTACATCAACGAGCCCGCGGGTTTCCGATTCCTTCTCGGTGCCGGTGACGCCGTCGCGAGAGATTGCGTAAATGTAGCCCCTCGAGTATTGAGCCACGCCCTGGAGGGTCTGCTCCGAGGCTTGTGCCGGGGCGATGAAGATCGGGTCAATGCCGGCCTTGTCGGCGGCGGCGACGAAAGGTGCGCCTTCGCGGACGGGGACGTCGGGAAGCAAGATGCTATCAGCACCCGCTTCTTGAAACTCGGAGTAGAAGGTCTCCAACCCACGAGTGAAGGGAACATTGCCATAGATGAGCATGCCAATCGGAAGGTCTGGGAATTCGGCTCGAATCTGGCGGATTTGGGCGATGGCGGAATCAACCGTTGCCCCTCCTTCGAGCGCGCGGATGTGTGAGGCCTGAATGGTGGGACCGTCGGCAACAGGGTCCGAAAAGGGGACGCCGAGTTCGAGCGCATCGGCCCCGCCGGCGACGGCCGCGCGAACGATGTCGAGGGCAGTGTCTGGGTCGGGATCGCTCAACATGATGAAGGGAACGAAGGCCCCTTCATTGCGGGCGGCAAGGTTGGAGAAGAGTTTCTCGTATCGGCTCATTACTTGTCCTCCGTGATCTTGAATTCGGGGTGCGCGTCGAGGGTGCGGCGGACGTGGTCGATGTCTTTGTCGCCGCGCCCGGAAAGGGAAACGAGAATGGTGATGTCCTCATCTTTGCGCTTAAGCGCATAGGCCAGGGCGTGTGAGGATTCAAGGGCGGGAATGATGCCTTCGCGGCGGCTGAGGATTTGGAACGCTTCAAGTGCCTCCGCGTCGGTGATGCCGACATAGGTGGCGCGGCCCGTCTGCGCCAGGTGAGCATGCTGTGGACCGACGCCGGGGTAATCGAGGCCGGCGGAGATGGAATAGGACTCCTCTACTTGACCGTCGGCATTGCGCATGAGGTAGGAGCGGGCGCCGTGGAGGATGCCAATGGTGCCATTGTTGATCGTGGCACCGTGGTGTCCGGAATCGAGGCCCTCTCCCCCAGGCTCGGCGCCGACGAGCTCGACCGACTCCTCGTCGATGAAATCCGCGAACATGCCGATGGCATTGGAGCCGCCGCCGACGCAGGCGACGACCACGTCGGGAAGCCCGCCCGTGCGCTCAAGCATTTGGGCCTTGGCTTCCTCGGAAATCACCCTGTGGAACTCGCGGACAATCGTGGGGAAAGGATGGGGGCCGGCAGCGGTGCCGAGCAGGTAGTGGGATTCGTGGAACGTTGCGGTCCAATCGCGCAGCGCCTCATTAACGGCATCTTTGAGGGTGCCAGATCCGGAGTCCACCGGAATGACCTTCGCGCCCATGAGCTCCATGCGGTAGACATTGGGCTGTTGCCTCTCGACGTCTTTAGCGCCCATGTAGATGACGCACTCAAGATCGAGCAGCGCGCAGGCAAGCGCAGTCGCGGTCCCGTGCTGGCCCGCGCCGGTCTCAGCGATAATGCGGGTCTTTCCCATGCGCTTGGCCAAGAGCGCTTGGCCAATCACCTGGTTGGTCTTGTGGGCGCCGCCGTGGACGAGGTCCTCCCTCTTGAGGAAAATACGTGCCTTTCCACCGAGCTTAGTTGCCTCGGTGAGAGGGGTGGGACGGCCAAGGTAGTCACGAAGATAGCCGGACAGTTCTTTGCGGAAGGCGGGATCGTTTTGCGCTTCGACGAAGGCCTTCTCGAGTTGGTCGAGTGCGGGAATGAGAGACTCGGGGACAAACTGTCCGCCGAACTCGCCGAAATACGCGGGAAGGAGGGTTTCCCTCGCGTCTTGTGGGTTAGTCATGGTGTTCCTTTTGGGTAGGTTTGGGTTAAGGGTTAATACGTAAAGTGACGAATGGTGTTGAAGGCCGTAGCGATGAGCGCGGTGTCCTTTCTGCCGTTAATTTCGACGCCGGAGTTGATGTCCAGTCCGGCTGTGCCGACGCGAAGCGCATCGCGAAGGTTGTCGGGTTTAAGGCCACCCGCGAGAAGTGCCTTATCTTTGACGTTGTCGGGAATTGTTGACCAATCGAAGGAGTTACCCGTACCGCCGGCACCAGAATCGAGGATGAGCATGTCGGAGGAGTCGGCAAGCGCAGAGGCGAGCACCGGGCCGTGTGGCGCCGTCATATCGATGGCTCGCCATACCTGCCGCTCCCCCGCTACCGCGCGGACGGACTCAATGAGTTGGAGCTCGGCCTCCGTGCTCCCCTGGTAAGGGGTATGGATCTGGAGGGTGGCAATGCCGTCGAAAGCGAGATCCTCCCAGCCAGTGGTGCGGCGAGAGACCGCGACGTAGCTGAGATCAGGTTCGTGGGCGATGATATCGAGCGCGGTTTCACGTGAAACATTGCGGGGCGATGCCTCTTCGAAGATGAGCCCGCCGTAGACAGTGCCGGCGGCGCGGGCGGCCTGAGCTGCAGACCACGTCGTGAGTCCGCAGACCTTATTGTGACCATAGACAAGCTCGCGTGCAGCACGATCGATATCAGGCGTACCCGTGAGTTGGGAGCCGACAAGGAATGCGTTGGCATGAGACTCAAGGCGGCGCACAGTCTGGTTGTTGCGGATTCCGGATTCCGAAACCACAACTTTGCCGGAGGGCACAAAGCGAGACAGGCGCTCGGACCGGGTGAGATCGATGCTGAGGTCGTGGAGGTTGCGGTTGTTAATGCCAATGACGTCCACACCAAAGGCGGTGGCGCGGTCGACCTCGTCCTCAGTGATCGCCTCAGTGAGAACGTCGAGCCCAAGGGAATCTGCCAAATGTTTGAGCTCCGCATAAGTCTCATCATCGACGATGGACATCATGAGCAAAATGGCGTCGGCGCCAAAGTAACGCGCGGCATACACCTGGATTGGATCGATAATGAAGTCCTTGCACAAGACCGGCAGGTGCGTGGACAGCGCCACGGTCTGCAAATGGTCATAGTCACCACCGAAACGGTCCGGTTCGCAGAGCACAGAGATGGCCGAGGCATAGCGCGAATACACGCGGGCGATGGCTCCCGGTTCATAATGCTCACGGATGAGGCCGAGCGACGGGGACGCGGACTTGCATTCCATGATGAAACGGTTGGTCCCGTTGAGCGCGTCGTAGAAGGAACGCTCAGAGCGCGGGAGAGTCGTGAGGTCCACGTGGGCGAGGCGTTCACGGATGGCTGGTAGATGCGTGCGGCGCTTGGCGACGATCCCCTCAAGCACGGTCGGCAGAGCCATAGTTCGCCTCCTCGTGCTTCTTCAGCCATGCGGCCACGGTGCCGTCCTGGATGAGTTGGTTGGCGTGCGCGACGCCGTCTTGGATGGTGTCAGTTGTGCCGTTGAGATAGAACATGGCGCCGGCGGTGGCGACGATCGCGTCGTGATGGGCCGGCTTGCCCGCACCGGCGAAGACCGCCCGGAGGGCCTTCGCGTTTTCTTCCCCGTTGCCGCCGGCAAGGTCGGACAAGTCATGGCGGGAAATGCCGAGGTCTTCGGGGGTGAGCTCGTAGTGGCTAATGGTGCCGTCGCGAAGCTCCCAGACCTGGGTGGTACCGTGAACGGCAATCTCATCGGTGCCAGCACCGTGGACCACGAGCGCGCGGGTGCGGCCGAGCTCCTTGAAGACCTCAGCGATGAGCTGGCCTTGCTCGGGGTTGGCTATGCCCATGATTTGGAACTCCGGGCGGCCGGGGCTCAGGAGCGGGCCCATGGTGTTGAAGAGAGTGGAGACGCCGAGGCCCTTGCGCACCGGTTGCACGTGGGCGACGGCCGGGTTGTAGGCCGGCGCAAAGAGGAAGGTGAAATTGGATGCCTCGAGCTGGCGGACTGCGCGGTCTGGGTCGAGATCAAGCGGGATGCCGAGGGCCTCCAGGACGTCGGCTGAGCCAGACTTGGAGGAGACAGAGCGGTTGCCGTGCTTGACCATCTTGACTCCGCCCGCGGAGGCGACGAGGGAAGCGCCGGTGGTGACGTTGATGGTGTTAGCGCCATCGCCGCCGGTTCCCGCGGTGTCCATGAGCCCCTTGCCGGTGACAGGGAATGGCCGGCCGGCCTTGATGAAAGCGCGTGCCGCGCCGGCGACATCAGCGAAGGTCTCTCCGCGGGTGCGGATGTGGGTCAGGAGGGCGGCGATATGGATATCGTCATACTCCCCTACCGTCAGTGGGGTGAAGACCTCGATGGCTTGCTCCAGGGTCGGCTCTTGGATGTCGAGGAAGGCTTGCAATGTCGTCAATGCCTTATTATCAGTCATTACTTGGATCCTTCAATGGTGGGGTGAACAGAAAGTTGATTAATACACCGCTCGATCATGATCGGTCCCGTCGGCGTGAGGAGTGATTCTGGGTGGAACTGGAGGCCGAGAGCCATGCCGTCGAGTGTTTCCGCCGCCATGGTGACGGGGCCAATGGCGGTCTCGGTCTCGGCGAGGCTGCGAATCTGGGCGGGAACGTTCGCGCAGCCTAAGGAGTGGTAACGCGCAACGGGGATGAGGCGGCCAACATAGTTCGGGTTATCGGGCTCGGAGTCGGTGGTGAGACCCTGAAAGAGAGGGTGGCTGGCGCCGGCGTCGGTCAGCGTTATGGGTACGGATGAGCCGTGGACTGGGCCGCAGGGCTCGACGGTGCCGCCGAAGTGATCAAGGAGCGCCTGGAAGCCCAAGCAGATACCGAGGATGGGGATGCGGCCGAGGGTGGCGTCGATAAGCTGCATCATCGATCCGGCGTCGCGGGGATGACCCGGGCCGGGCGAGAGGAGGATGATATCGGGCTGGGCGGCGAGGACCTCCTCCACGGGCACGATGTTGCGGAAGACGGTGGTGTTATAGCCGGCGAGGGCGTCGACGAGGTTGTAGACGAAGGAATCGTGGTTATCGATGAGGACGACGTGCGGATTCATCGGATGACCTCCAGAGATGCGTTGTGTGCCTGGGCGATGGCGCTGAGCACCGCGTAGGCTTTATGTACCGTTTCATCGGCCTCGGATTGGGGGACGGAATCGCGCACGACGCCCGCGCCGGCCTGGACGACGGCCGTGCCATCCTTGACGTAGGCGGAACGGATGACGATGCAGTTATCCATCGAGCCATCACCGCGCAGGTAGCCGATTGCTCCGCCGAAGGAGCCGCGGCGAGTACCTTCGGTTTCGCGGATGAGCTCCATGGCGCGCAGCTTCGGAGCGCCGGTGAGCGTGCCCATATTCATGCAGGCTCGGTAGGCGTCGAGGGCGTCGAAATCCTCGTGCAGCGTGGCGACGACCCTGGAAACCAGGTGCATGACGCGAGAGTAGCGGTCCACCTGGAGCAGGTCGGCGACCTTTCGGGTGCCGGGGACGGCGACGCGGGCGAGGTCGTTGCGGGCCAGGTCCACGAGCATGATGTGCTCCGAGACCTCTTTGGAGTCGGTGCGCATCTCCAGTTCATTGCGGATATCCAGCTCGTGGGTCGCACCGCGCGGGCGGGTGCCGGCCACGGGATAGAGCTGCACCTGCCGGTCGGAGGCCGTGTACTTCAGATTCGACTCAGGGGACGCACCGAAGAGCTCGTGTTCCTCCCCGCGCAGGTAGAACATGTACGGCGAGGGGTTGGTCTTCCGCAGCGTGCGGTAGGCGGCGAAGGCATCGGGGCAGTCGAGGCTGAAGGCGCGGGAAGGGACCACCTGATAAATATCGCCTGCATGCACGTTGCCTTGGAGGCGCTCGACGTGGCGGCGGAAGGCAGCGTCATCGATGCTGGCGCGTGCGCTGATGGTTTCGCACGGTGCGGGGGCTTCTGGGGTGATGGGCTCGGTGGCAGCGGTACGGTCGAGCTCCGCTTCGAGCGCGCGCTTGTCGACGCCCCACCCCTCAATCTTTGCTCTCTTGGTGAGGTGGTCCACCGTGAGGACATGCTCGGCGACGAGAAACTCATAATCCGGATACGCGTTTGGGCCGTCCGGTACCGGTGGCAGTTCCTCGAACGTCGCGACGTAGTCGAAGGCGAATCCGCCTCCAAGGAATGGGAGTGACTCGCCGGAGTAGAGCTGGCTAAACTGCAGCGTGCGCAGAATATCAGCGGTGGAGGTGGCGCGGAGGCGGGCGCGCTCATCGTGCTCGGTGGGGAGATCGAAGCGGAAGGTGACGCTGCCTTCTGAGCTGTGGATGATCCGTGATTGGAAGTCCGCGCGGAGTTCGTCGATAAGAAGGCCGCCCGACGTTGTCAACGCGGTGGCGGTGACCTCTTGGCCCCGGCACACCACCTTGAGTGCAGCCTTTGTGATGGCGATGCACGTGAGGTTTTTCTTGGACTCGATGTCCGCGGACTCTAAGAGCAGGGAGTTCTGTGGGGTGGCGAGGGCATAAAAGAGTGCGCTGGCGTCGGGTGTGTACCTGACCTCGCGTGTGGCTGTGTACGGCATATTCTGTCTTTCTTCAACGGTTTTGTGTGCTGCCGCGAGCTTCGCAAGAGAGCAAAACGCCGAAAAGCCCGCAGCTGCGGGCCTTAAATATGGGAGAACAACGAGGCCCGCGGGTTACGCGCGCCACCACCAAAGGTTAACTGTGTTCTTCATATCACTGACTCTAACACCGATACCTTCCGCCGTACAGATAATGCACCGGCGGGTACCCCCGTGGTAAGCGGATGGACGAGCTGAAGGGACCGATGCGTGAGTGTTTCACGTGAAACCTAGGTGCTGTACTTGGCGGTCCCGACCCCCTGTGTCCATGAGGGTGGTTTCGGCAAGGCGGCAAAAAGGGCCCGGCACGATGCCGGGCCCTAAGGAGTGCAGCGAGAGTTGAACGTGAATGAGGGGCTACTTGAGCTTGATGAGCGCGGAGGAGAAGTAGTCCTCGACCGCTGATGGAACATCGAGTGGGAGGACGGCACCGACGTACTGGTCCGGGCGAACGATGACGACGGCTCCGTAACGGGAAATGCCGCGGCCTTCAAAGATGTCCTTGTCCCCGGGGAGTGCGTTGAAGACGTTCTCCCAATTCGGAACATTGAACTTGCCGTTGCGGGGGCGGAAGAGAAGAGGGGCGTCGAGAATCTCGTAGTCGTGGTGGTTCGTCTGCTGGTAGATGGCCTTCACATCGAAGTAGGTATTCTCGTCAGCCCCTTCGGGGGTGAACTTGGCCAGGATGGGCCCGACCTTCTCGGCCCACTGGCTCAGCGTGGAGTCCTCGCCGGCCTTGGGGGCATCGGCGAAGGCGTAGATGCGGTAGCGGCCATCTGCGGTGTGCTGGTGGCCCAGGTGCTGAGGGTAGGCGTCGCAGCGGCGCAGGACCTCAAAGGACTTGAAGCGCTTGCCCACCGGGAAGCCGGAAGCCAGATCTTGGTGCTGGGTAGTGCCGACGATCAGGTTTTCCTCGTACTGCGTCATCATGCCGGCGGCGAACTCCTCCGCGGCAACGTAGTACTTCTCCACTGCCTCCGGATCATCGAGCTCCTCTGTCGGGGTGGCCATGAGGGTCGACCACTCGCGGTCGAAGTTGATGAGGTTCTGGGCGGCCGGCTGGCGCTCACCGTGGTACGTGCTGAGAAGCTCCTTCGGCGCGCGGCCGTCGAGGACGTGGCCGAGCTTCCATCCAATGTTGAAGCCATCCTGCATGGAGACGTTCATGCCCTGTCCCGCCTTTGCCGAGTGGGTATGGCAGGCGTCGCCGGTGAGGAAGACGCGTGGGTCGTCGTCGTTATCGTCGAAGGCGTCGACAAGGCGGTGGCCCACCTCGTAGACGGAATGCCACGCCACCATCTTGACGTCGACGAAATAGGGGGCGTAAATCTCGTTCGCCTTCTCGATGATCTTCTCAATCGGCGTGTTGCGGACCTTGTGGTTGTCATCCTCTGGCACCACGCCGAGATCGACGTACACGCGGCAGAGGTAGCCGCCCTCGCGCGGGATGTGGAGGATAGAACCGGCCTGGGAGTGGATGGCGCACTTGGTGCGCCAGTCCGGGAAATCGGTGTCAACGACAACGTCCATGACACCCCACGCGTGGTTAGCCTGGTCGCCCTTGAGCGAGCGGCCGATGGACTTGCGGACGCGTGACTTAGCGCCATCGCAACCGACGACGTACTTAGCGCGAACGTCGCGCGGGTTGCCGTCGACATCCTCGAGGTGCACCGTCACCGGGTATTCGCCCTCCCCTACCTCTAGGGAGACAAAATTCCAGCCATAGTCCGGGGTGATGCGGCCGGGCGCGCGGTGTGCATAGCGGGCGAAGTAATCCAACACACGGGCCTGGTTGACAATGAGGTGTGGGAATTCGGAGATTCCTTGTTCATCATCAACAGGGCAGGCACCGCGGACAATCTTGGAGCGATCATTCGGATCCGGGTTCCAGAAGGCCATCTCCGTAATTTCATAGGCCTCTTCCATGATTTCCTTAGCAAAGCCAAAGGCCTGGAAGGTCTCTACAGAGCGGGACTGGATGCCATCAGCTTGTCCGAGCTCAAGGCGATGCGGGCGACGCTCAATGATGCGCGTATTGACGTTGGGAAACATCGCGAGCTGTGCCGCAGCGATCATGCCTGCGGGCCCGGAGCCCACAATGAGAACGTCCATTTCATCTGGAAGTTCAGAAGCGCGATCGACGCCGTACCCGGCGGGCTCGTGCACGCGGGGGTCTTCCGAAACGTAGCCATTGTGGTGGAACTGCACTGTGGACTCCTTAGTCAGCGGTTGTAATGAACGAGAACGAAGGGGTGGTGGGGGTAGCGGCCACTCCCCTACTGCCATGTGATCTTTGCTCTTGTGGGTGGTGACTCAGTTCAAGGCGTCTCTGAGATGTGAGCTGGGTCTTAGAAGGGAATCATATATGATATGCCCGCCTCGCACAATGGCCCTTGTGAAATCGTGAGGGCTCATGTGGAGGGGCGTCGTCTAGCGCGGGCTGAAAATGAAGTGTCCTCGGGATTGCTCGGCCTCGTGTTCCGCGCCGAGCGCGATTCCCTTGCGCTCACGCAGGATGAAGGTGCAGATGAAGCCGACGATCGAAGCAGATACGAGGTAGCCCGACACCGCAAAAGTGGTACCTGTTGCCTCGACGAGCGAAGCGGCAATCATGGGGGCGAAGGCGCCGCCCAGGACCGAGCCGAGGGCATAGGTGATGGACACACCCGTGGCGCGAATCGAGGCGGGGAATAGTTCTGCGTACATCGCGGATTGCGCGCCGTAGGTCAGGCCCAGACCCACGGTGAGGAAGAGGAGTGCGCCGTAGAGGAGGCCTAGGCTTCCGGTATTGACCAGCGGGAAGAGGGCGGCAGCGCCGATGCCCTGCAAGATGAATCCCAGGAGGTAGGTATTTCGGCGGCCGATGTAATCCGAGACAAAACCGGCGAACAAGGTGGTCAAGGCCCAAGAGAAGGCAGACACGGTCACGGCGTTGAGGACATCACCGCGGTCGAGTGCGACGGGGCCCTCGGGGTCGGTGGCGTAGCGCTGGATGTAGCCGCCCGTAGTCATGTACCCGACGGTGCCGTTACCTGCGAAGACGAGCGCGGCGACCAGGACGAGCGGGGTGAACTTCTTAAACAGCGTGCCAATGGGGTTGGTGGCTTCTTCCTCTTCGCGTTCCGCAATCTCCGCGAACACCGGGGATTCGTCGACGCCCATGCGGATGAGGTAGCCCACCAAGACGAGGACGAAGGAGAGGAGGAAGGGAACGCGCCAGCCCCAGTCCATGAAGGCGTCGCCAGGCGCGATGGTGTTCATGATGGATAGCACGCCAGAGGAGAGCAGCAGGCCGGCGGGTACGCCGATCTGGGGGCCTGCGCCGTAGAGGCCGCGCCTGTCAGTCGGGGCGTGTTCCACCGCCATGAGCACCGCGGAGCCCCATTCGCCACCAGCAGAGATGCCCTGGATGATGCGCAGGGTGATGAGGAGAATCGGCGCCCAGATTCCAGCGGTTTCATAGGTTGGCAGAACGCCAATCAGGGTGGTTGCGCCGCCCATGGCGATGAGCGTGACCATGAGGACCACGCGGCGTCCGAAGCGGTCGGCGAAGTGCCCGGCCAGGAAGGCGCCGACTGGGCGGAACAGGAAGGACAAGCCAACGGTCAGGAAGGAGATGATGGTGGCCAGGCCACCTTCGAGCGGGCCGAACATGAGGTGGTTGAACACGAGTCCGGCCACTGCTGCATAGAGGAAGTAGTCGTACCACTCGATGGCGGTACCGATGGTCGTCGCGGCGACGACGCGGCGGCGTTCAGCCGTCGATATTGTCGGCGTGACAGTTGCGTGCGACATAGTGAGATTCCTTTCGGCATGGGGTGTGCCATATACGGAAAAACGTGTGAGTTGAACCACTTGCGGTGGTGCTAGGGATAATATACGATCTGGGCAAGGATTTGTTCACAATTAAGGATTCTTCATGGCTGTACCTGAGTTCTTGCCGGTTAAACCGGGCAAAATGATCGCTGTCCATGTGGCCTTTGAGTCCCGCGCGGCACAGCGCGGTCGCTGGCCCAAGACCCCGAGTTACTTCCTCAAGGCGACGAGCACGCTGGCTGAGTCGGACGGGGTAGTCGAGCGCCCCGAAGGAACCGAACTGTTGGCCTTCGAAGGCGAAATCGCACTTATCATCGGCACTCCGGCCCGCAACGTATCCCTCGAGGATGCGTGGAAGCACGTTGCCTACGTGACCGCCTCGAACGACATTGGCCTGTACGACTACAAGGTTCAGGACAAGGGCTCCAATACCCGTTCCAAGTCGCGCGATGGGTACACCCCCATTGGGCCGGAGCTTATCGACGCCCAGGGGATCGACCCCAAGGGCCTTCGCCTTCGCACGTGGGTCAACGGAGAGGTTGTCCAAGAGGGAACGTCCTCCGACGAAGACCTCATCTTCCCTCTCGCCCAGTTTGTTGCCGACCTTTCCCAGCACATGACACTGGAGGCCGGTGACATCATCCTCACCGGCACCCCTGCAGGATCTTCCGTCATCGAGCCTGGTGACGTCGTAGAGGTTGAGGTCGACGTTCCAGGAGGCGTGAGCTCCGGCAAGCTGAAGACCACCGTGAAGGAAGTCCCCGCCTCCTTCGATCCGCAGCTGGGCAATCTGCCCTACATTGACGATAAGCAGCGCGAGGATGCCTACGGTGACCGCGAGTCTGCTGGCCTTCCCCCCAAGGATGAGGGCGGCCTCGACCCGGAGCTTAAGTCTGCTCTGGAGAAGGCCCCCACCGCCGGTTTGTCTGCTCAGCTGCGCAAGCGCGGCATCAACCAATCCGTGATCGAAGGCGTGTACCCGCAAGCCAAGGGAACCAAGATGGTGGGCGTCGCCCGCACCTTGCGCTTCGTGGCCGGCCGTGAGGATCTGTTCAAGTCCCATGGCGGTGGCCTCAACGAGCAGAAGAAGGTCTTCGACACGGTCAGGGAGGGCGAGGTCATCGTCATTGAGGCCCGTCAGGAATCCGGCTCCGGAACGCTCGGTGACATTCTGGCGCTGCGCGCCAAGGTGCGCGGTGCTGCTGGTGTTGTGACCGATGGCGGCGTGCGTGACTACGAGGCCGTCAAGGAGATTGGCCTTCCCGTCTTCACCCAGGGCGCGCACCCCTGCGTTCTCGGACGCAAACACGTTCCGTGGGATAGCGACATCGCCGTCTCCTGCGGTAACGCCACCGTCCTTCCCGGTGACATCATCGTCGGCGACGATGACGGCGTCGTGGTGATTCCCCGCGACATCGCAGCCGAAGTCGCCGAGGCCGCTCTGGCCAAGGAGCACGAGGACGAATGGGTTGCTTCCCAGGTGGAGACGGGAGCCAGCTTGGATGGCCTCTTCCCGCCGACCGGAGCGAACAAGGAAGCCTACATCGCGTTCCGTGATGGAAAGGCGGGTGGTCAATGACGGAACCCGCGGCACCAGCTGGGGAGAGCAAGTCCCAGAAAGCCTATAACTGGATAAGTGAAAAGATTCGTACTCGCGAGTATGAACCCGGCTACCGCCTCGTGCTGGCAGCAATCGCGGATGACTTGGGAATCAGCGTGGTCCCCGTCCGCGAAGCCATTCGCCAGCTTGAGGCGGAAGGAATGGTCACCTACGAGCGCAACGTCGGTGCCAGCGTTACCACGTATAACCGCGAGGCCTATTACGAATCCATGGACATCGTTGCCACCGTGGAGGCCAACGCCACGGCGCAATCCGCTCCGCATCTTGGCCCAGAGGATATTGCCCAGGCGCGGGAGATTAATCAGCGCATGCGGGAGCTTGATATCCACCACGATCCAGAGGTATTTACCCAGCTCAACAAAGAATTTCATAGCGTTCTCTTCTCCAAGTGCCCGAACGAGAGGCTGAAGAACTTGGTGGTGGACCAATGGAAGCAATTGGAATACCACCGCGTCTCCACCTTTCGGTACGTGCCCGAGAGAGCCCAAGAGTCCACACGAGAACACGAGCAATTGCTCAGCCTCATCGAGGCTGGCGCGGAACCCACCTACATAGAAAAGGTGGCCAGGCAACACAGACTGACCACCCTCAGCACCTATCGCAAGAAAAACGACTAAGGAGTGTAAACCACCTATGGCTACGAACAACGATGCAGCTAAGCCCACCGATCTCCCCGAGAAGATTCTTCACTACATCAATGGCGAGTTTGTCTCGTCGGTAGATGGTGATGAATTCGAGGTCCTGGATCCGGTCACGAACAAGCCCTACATCAAGGCTGCTTCCGGCAAGCCGGAAGACATTGAGAAGGCGGTGGCCGCCGCTAAGGATGCTTTCGAGAACGGCCCGTGGTCCAAGGCCTTGCCGCGCGAGCGCGCCCGCGTCTTGAACAAGATTGCGGACATTGTCGAAACCCGCGCAGACAAGCTTGCCGCGTGGGAGTCCTTCGACTCCGGCCTGCCCATCACCCAGGCCAACGGCCAGGCTAAGCGCGCTGCTGAGAACTTCCGCTTCTTCGCAGACCTGATCGTGGCGCAGGCTGACGACGCCTACAAGGTGCCGGGCCGCCAGATCAACTATGTCAACCGCAAGCCGATTGGCGTGGCGGGCCTGATTACCCCGTGGAACACCCCGTTCATGCTGGAGTCCTGGAAGCTCGCACCGGCTATCGCCACCGGCAACTCCGTCGTCCTGAAGCCAGCCGAGTTCACTCCGCTTTCCGCACAGCTGTGGGCAGGAATCTTTGAGGAGGCCGGTCTGCCGAAGGGCGTCTTTAACCTGGTCAACGGCTTTGGTGAGGAAGGCTATGCAGGTGACCCGCTGGTCAAACACCCGGACGTCCCGCTGATTTCCTTCACCGGCGAGTCCCGCACCGGCCAGATCATCTTCGGCAACGCAGCCCCTCACCTCAAGGGTCTGTCGATGGAGCTGGGCGGCAAGTCCCCCGCCATCGTCTTCAGCGATGCCGACCTGGAGACCGCGATCGATGCCTGCATCTTCGGCGTCTTCTCCCTTAACGGTGAGCGTTGCACCGCCGGTTCCCGCATCCTGGTTCAGCGCGATATCTACGACGAGTTCGTGGAGCGCTACACCGCACAGGCTAAGCGCGTGAAGGTGGGCCTGCCTTCCGACCCCACCACCGAGGTCGGCGCTCTGGTCCACCCGGAGCACTACGAGAAGGTCACCTCCTACATCGAGATCGGCAAGCAGGAGGCCACCCTGGCCGCCGGCGGCGAGCGCCCGGAGGGCTTCGAGGAAGGCAACTTTGTTCAGCCGACCGTCTTCGTTGACGTCAAGCCGGACGCCCGCATCTTCCAGGAAGAGATCTTCGGCCCCGTCGTGGCCATCACCCCGTTTGATACCGATGAAGAAGCCCTCGAGCTGGCCAACAACACGAAGTACGGCCTTGCCGCCTATGTGTGGACCTCGGATCTGAAGCGCGCCCACAACTTCGCTCAGAACGTTGAGGCCGGCATGGTGTGGCTCAACTCCAATAACGTCCGTGACCTGCGCACCCCGTTCGGCGGCGTCAAGGCCTCCGGCCTGGGCCACGAGGGCGGCTACCGCTCGATCGACTTCTACACCGACCAGCAGGCTGTTCACATCAACCTGGACAAGGTACACAACCCGGTCTTTGGCAAGCAGGACTAAGCCGTCCACTCTCTACTCCCCCACCACTAACTAACTAAGGAGCCATCATGGCTGACATTCAGGCCCCCGACATTCTGCGTTGTGCCTACATGGAGATCATCGTTACCGATCTCGCTGCCTCCCGTAAGTTCTACGTTGACACCCTCGGTCTCGTCGTGACCGAGGAGAACGAGAACGAAATCTACCTCCGCACTTTCGAGGAGTTCATCCACCACAACCTCGTGCTGCGTCAGGGCCCCGTCGCTGCCGTCGCTGCCTTCTCCTTCCGCGTCCGTTCCCCGGAAGACCTGGACCTTGCGGAGGAGTTCTACAAGGCGCGCGGTTGCGAGGTGCGCCGCAACAAGGATGGCTTTGTCAAGGGCATCGGCGATTCCGTCCGCGTCCAGGATCCGCTGGGCTTCCCGTACGAGTTCTTCTACGAGGTAGAGCACGTCGAGCGTCTTGCCTGGGCATACGACGCCCACATCCCTGGCGCGCTGGTTCGTCTCGACCACTTCAACCAGATCACCCCGGACGTTCCTTCCGCTGTGAAGTACATGGAGGAGCTTGGCTTCCGCACCACCGAGGACATCCGCGATGAGGAGGGAACTGTCTACGCTGCATGGATGCGCCGTAAGCCGACGGTGCATGACACCGCCATGACCGGTGGCGATGGCCCGCGTATGCACCACATCGCATTTGCTACCCATGAGAAGCACAACATCATCGCGATTTGTGACAAGTTGGGTGCGCTGCGCGAGTCCGACCGCATTGAGCGCGGCCCGGGTCGCCACGGTGTCTCCAACGCGTACTACCTGTACCTGCGCGACCCGGACGGCCACCGCGTAGAGATCTACACCCAGGACTACTACACCGGCGACCCGGATAACCCGGTCGTGACCTGGGATGTTCACGATAACCAGCGCCGCGACTGGTGGGGAACCCCGGTTGTTCCTTCTTGGTACCGCGATGGCTCCACGGTCCTCGACCTAGATGGAAACCCGGTGCCGCTGGTTGCCCGTGAGGATGAGTCCGAGCTGGAGGCCACCATTGGCGCGGATGGCTTCTCCTACACCCGCAAGGAAGATGCGGAGGAGATGCCGGAGTGGAAGCAAGGCGAGTACAAGCTGGGACACCAGCTCTAAAACGACCTAAGTACTCAGGTTGATGAACGTGGCCCCGTGGCGTCGAGAAGCAAGCGCACATATCGCGGGGCCGCGTTGTCGTTTCACGTGAAACCTTCAGGTTCAACAAACCTGTTAAACAGAACAAACACGTTCTACAACACCTTAAGGAGCGAAGTACATGCTGGATGAGAAACAGCACATCGCTATCGCAGATGAACTGGCGCAAGCCGAAAAGGACCGCACGATGGTCCCGCTGCTGACTGCCCGTTTCCCGGAGATGAGCATCGAGGATTCCTATGCGGTGCAACGCGAATGGGTACGCCGCGGTGAGGAAAGTGGGCGCCGCCTCGTGGGCCGCAAAATTGGCCTGACCTCAAAGGTCATGCAGGAGGCCACGGGAATCACCGAACCCGATTACGGCGCGATTTTTGAGGACCAAGTCTACGAGAACGGCTCCACCATCGAGCACGCACAGTTCTCCAATGTTCGCATCGAGGTCGAACTGGCCTTCGTGCTCAAGGAAGAGCTGAAGGGGCCGAATTGCAGCATTTTCGACGTGCTGCGCGCGACGGAGTACGTCATCCCGGCGCTGGAGATCCTCTCCTCCCGCATCGAGATGGAGGGCCGCACGATCGTCGACACGATTTCGGATAACGCAGCCCTCGGCGCCATGATCTACGGCGGCAACCCGGTGGATCCCGCGGACGTCGACCTGCGCTGGGTGTCCGCGCTGCTCTATCGCAACGAGTCCATCGAAGATACGGGCGTGGCCGCGGCTGTGCTGAACCACCCGGCCATGGGTGTGGCATGGCTTGCCAATAAGCTCCACGCGCACGGCGATAGCCTGGCCGCCGGCGACATCATCCTGGCCGGTTCCTTCACCAAGCCCATGTGGGTCGAACCGGGCGATACCGTCCACGCAGACTACGGAAAGTTGGGGTCCATCACATGCCGATTCCAGTAAAGTTGCCGCCCACCTTCGCGGACGTCCTCGAGAAGGCCGAGCAGCCACTCGTTGGCGCATGGATTTGTTCTGGCTCGGAGGCCGCGGCAGAGATCATCGCCTCAGCTGGCTTTAGCTGGACGCTGATCGACGGCGAGCACTCGCCCTATGGCCTCGAAACCATCCTCTCCTTGCTGCGCGCCACCGATGCCTATGGCCTGACGCGCGTGGTTCGCGTGCCGGTGAACAACACGGCGCTGATCAAGCAGTACCTGGACCTGGGCGCACAAAACCTCATGGTGCCCATGATTGATACGGCCGAGGAAGCTGAGGCGGCAGTCGCGGCTATGCACTACCCGCCCCGCGGTGTACGCGGAGTCGGCTCGGCTCTGGCCCGCTCCTCGCGGTGGAACGGCGTGGAGGACTACCTCACCAACGCTTCGGACACGGTGAGCCTCACGGTGCAGATCGAGTCTGCGACCGCAGTGGAGAACGTGGAAGACATCGTGGCCGTCGAAGGCGTGGACAACATCTTCGTCGGGCCCTCGGACCTAGCGGCCTCGATGGGGCTTCTGGGCCAGCAGACCCATCCGGATGTACTCGAGGCGGTCAATCACACATTTGAAGCAGTCCGCGCTTCCGGAAAGAAGGTAGGCGTCAACGCTTTCAACCTTGAGCAGGCCCAGAAATATTTAGAATCTGGAGCATCATTTGCCCTGGTTGGGGCTGATGTTCAGCTTCTTTCAGGTGCGGCGCGCCAACTGGCAGACAAATTCCATTTGGGAGGGTAAAAAAGAACCATGAGTGAAAACAACAAGGTCAATATTGACGAGCTGCTGGCCAAGGTTCCGACCGGCTTGCTGATTAACGGTGAGTGGGTGGACGCCTCCGATGGCTCCACCTTCGATGTAGAAAACCCGGCAACCGGTGAGGTTATTGCCACCCTTGCGTCCGCTACTTCTGAGGACGCGAAGAAGGCTATGGATGCCGCCTGCGCCGTGCAGGATGAGTGGGCACGCACGTCTACGCGTGAACGTTCCGACCTGCTGCGCCGCGCCTTTGACCTGGTGCAGGAGCGCAAGGATGAGTTCGCTGCGCTGATGACCCTTGAGATGGGCAAGCCGCTGGCGGAGTCCTATGGTGAGGTCACCTACGGCGCTGAGTACCTGCGCTGGTTTAGTGAGGAAGCCGTACGCAACTACGGCCGCACCTTGCCGGCGCCGGAGGGCACCCTGCGCATGATTACCCGCCGCAAGCCCGTGGGTCCGTGCCTGCTTATTACCCCGTGGAACTTCCCGCTGGCTATGGCTACTCGCAAGATTGCCCCGGCCATCGCCGCTGGTTGCACCATGGTGGTGAAGCCGGCCAAGCTGACGCCGCTGACCACCCAGTACTTCGCACAGACCATGATTGATGCCGGCGTTCCGGCAGGCGTGGTGAACGTGGTCTCCGGTAAGTCGGCCTCTGCCATTTCTGAGCCGATCATGGCGGATTCCCGCCTGCGCAAGATTTCCTTCACCGGCTCTACCCCGGTGGGCAAGACCCTGCTCAAGGCAGCCGCTGACAACGTCCTGCGCACCTCGATGGAGCTGGGCGGCAACGCTCCGTTCATCGTCTTTGAGGACGCTGACATCGACCAGGCCGTTGAGGGTGCAATGGGCGCCAAGATGCGCAACATCGGTGAGGCCTGCACCGCGGCTAACCGTTTCATCGTTCACGAGTCCGTCGCTGATGAGTTTGCGGAGAAGTTCGCCAAGCGCATCGGTGAGCTCAAGGTGGGCAATGGCCTTGATGAGGGCGTTACCTGCGGTCCGCTTGTGGAGAAGAAGGCACTGGATAACATCACCGCGCTTGTCGACGACGCCGTGGCCAAGGGTGCCAAGGTCCTCATCGGTGGCAAGCCGGGCGAGGGCAAGGGCTACTTCTACTCCCCTACTGTTCTCACGAACGTCTCCCGTGATGCCCGCGTTGCCCAGGAGGAGATCTTCGGACCGATCGCTCCGATTCTGACCTTCTCCGATGAGAAGGAAGCCATCGCGCTTGCGAATGACACGGAGTACGGCCTGGCCTCCTACGTGTTCACCGAGGATTCCAACCGTATGTGGCGCGTTGGCGACGGCCTCGAGTTCGGCCTCATGGGCTTCAACGCTGGCGTCATCTCCAACGCCGCCGCCCCGTTCGGTGGCGTCAAGCAGTCCGGCATGGGCCGCGAGGGCGGTGCCGAGGGCATCGAAGAGTACACGTCGCTGCAGTACATTGCCATGCCTAACCCTTATGCGAATGCATAACTAGTGCAATAGCTTCGCGATACTGATGAAGGCCGCCCTACGGGGCGGCTTTCTTTTTCTTCAATCTCTTCTTGGTATGCATTCTGCACATTTAGCCAAAGTGTGTGCGCTATCACTCAAGCCCTGTTGATGTGTCGCAGAATATATTCCAAGTCATCGGCTCACGCGGAGTCGTCTGCACCCAGGGAGGTTTGAATTTGTCTCAAGAAAAAACCAAGAGCTTTGATTACATCGTTGTAGGAGCTGGGTCAGCCGGGTGCGTTATTGCCCGTCGGCTTGTTGACGCGGGAAAGAATGTCGTAGTTCTTGAAGCTGGCGATTATGACGTCAATCCCGACATTGAGAAGGTGCACACCTTGGGACTCCTTTGGGGTTCACCTCAAGACTGGAACTATCGTACGGTTCCTCAATCGTGGGCAGCTGGCCGGAGCCTGCACATTCCCCGCGGAAAGGTAATGGGCGGCTCGCATGCGCTCAATGCCACCATTTGGGTCCGTGGCGCTAAGCAGGACTACGACACATGGGCCTATTTAGGCAATGACGGCTGGTCCTGGGAGGACGTGCTGCCCGTTTTCAAATCGATTGAAAACTACGATGGTGGCGCTTCGGAGGTCCGTGGAAGCGAGGGATTGCTTGATGTAATGGAGAATTACACTCGTCACCCGCTTCAAAATGACTTTTTCCAAGCAGCTCAGGAAGCGGGTATTCCACTTAACGAGGATTACAACTCCGGTGACGTGGAAGGCGTGGGCAAGATTCAGGCAAATGTTCGCAACGGAAACCGCTTCAACACTTGGCACGCGTACCTGAAACCAGTCGAGGATGCACCCAATCTCACCATTATCACAAGCGCGCACGTCCACGGACTGCTCGTTGAAAGTGGTGCCATCCTTGGCGTTAATGTCGAAGTTGCTGGTGAACTTCAGGAGCTTCGTGCTGATGAGACGATTCTTTGTGCGGGTGCGTTGAATTCGCCGGAAATCCTCCTGCGTTCCGGTATTGGGCCGGCAGAAGAACTCGAGGCGTTGGGGATTACCTCGACTCATGATCTTCCTGGCGTAGGCAAGAATCTCCATGATCACTTACTCTCCCCTGTTATCTTCACTACGACGAAGAAGGAAGTACCCGTCCCGGAAGTTCTGCCAGCCGAGGTACACGTGTTTTCAAAGTCGCGTCCTGAGGCTGCCGTCCCTGATACTCAGCCGCTATATTTCTCAATCCCCATGTACAACGAAGGCATGGAGGGGCCAGATAATGGATTTACGCTAATGGGTGGCATTGTTAGGCCTGCCAGTCGCGGTGAGTTGACCCTGACGGGGCCAAATCCCTCGGATCCCATTGCTATTGATTTCGGCGCTTTGTCGGTGCAGGCAGACGTCGATGCATTGGTAGCTTCCGTAAAGCAGTGCCGCGAAGTTGGCCGCCAGCAGGCATTGGCCGAGTGGGGGCCCGAGGAAGTCTACCCAGGTCCAGATGTAGCCGACGAGGATCTTGAGGACTATGTTCGCAGCACCGCTATCACGTATCACCACCAAGTTGGAACTTGCAAGATGGGAATTGACTCGATGGCTGTAGTTGATCCGCGCACTCTTAAGGTCTATGGGCTTGAGGGGATCCGAATCGCCGATGCTTCTGTAATGCCACTCGTGCCGACGGGAAACACTAATGCGCCCTCTATCATGATCGCTGAAAAGGCCGCGACATACTTATTAGGGTGAGGGCTCTTTGCGGCTACATGTGGGCATTGCCTTCGGTGCAAATAGCAGTGTAGCTGCATTAATGAAGGCCAATTTAAATGGGAAAAGTTACTGCGCCTGATTGTATGAACGATACGCACTCGGTGATTCGTGATACTCCGCCTTGAAGATGCGCGAGAGGTGCGAGGGATCGTGCAGGCCATAGCGGGCGCTGATGTGGCTGATTGATTCTTCGGAGTGCCGCGGGTCCACGAGTTCGCGGCGGATGTGCTCGAGGCGCCTGGTTCTGATGTAGCTGCCGACCGAGAGGCCTTGTTCGGAGAACTTGGCGTGGAGGTGGCGCACCGACACGAAGAGTGCTTGGGCGATGGTGCTGGGGCCTAGGTCCGGGTCGCCCAGGTGCTTCTCGATGTAGGCGGTTGCCTGGTTGAACAACAGTGTGCCCGCTGAGGGTTCATCGGCCACATCGGAGGCGAGGACCGAAACCAGCATGGTGAGCGCGGAGCGGACCAAGGCGGTGGCGTGCGGGCCCTTCAATAGGTCCAGGTTCTTGGCCAGTTGCTCAAAGAGGGGAACTGCCACCGCACCCAAGCCGTGCGAGCGGGAGATGGGGTTCGCTGTGAGGCGTTGGATCTGCGCTGGTGAAATATCGAGGAAGCTCTGCGGGAAGTGCACGATGAGTGTGTTTTGCTCCTCCGGATAGCGCAGCGTGTAGGGCCGTTGGGTCACGTACAGAGCTAGGTCCCCTGGATGCAATTCACACGTTCGCCCGTCCTGGCTCATGGTTGATGAGCCAGAAATCTGCAGGCTGAGCTTGCAAAAGGGAGCCTCGTCGGTAGAAACCTTGTATCGGTTCACCGTATGGGGCGAGGTGCACATATCGAAGAGGGAAATATCCCCCACCTTCGTTGACCGCAGCGTGGCGTGAAAGGAAGCGGGGTCTTCGGTGTCCACGTCGAGTTGACCAAAGGAATCGGAAGACGCGGTGCGCCATGACGCGATATCGAAATGCTCAACGGCTGAAGCAGACATAGCTGGAATCATATCGTGAGAGCTCACACATTTGTGGACAAATTGTATGCACGCAGAGTCAAGCGGATTGATGTGGTGCAGGTAACATGCCGAATAAAAGTTTCTTCGGGCTTTGTTCGCGGGCCCACGACTTCTTCACAAGGAGATCTCATGACTCAGTTCGCCACCTACGCTGATCTGCTCAACGCCATCACGGACGAGAACGGACGCGAAATCCTCAACCCCGCCACCGGAGAGGTTGTTGGCCGCGCGCCAGAGAACACCGTTGAGGACCTTAACGCTGCGGTGGAGACCGCACGCGCAGCGCAGAAGGACTTTGCCAAGCTTAGCGACGAAGAACGGTGCGCGCTTCTCACCAAGGCCGCCGCCGCCATCGACGCTAATGCAGAGGCACTCGTTGAGCTTCTCTCCCGTGAGCAGGGCAAGCCGCTCAACGGCCCGAACGCCCGCTTCGAGGTCGGTGCCTGCTCCGGCTGGCTGAATGCTACCGCCTCCTTCGAGCACCCCAACTACACCGCCGTCGATGATGACATCACCGCCACCGTCAACTACCGCCCGCTCGGCGTCGTCGGTGCTATCGGCCCGTGGAACTGGCCGATGATGATCACCATCTGGCAGATTGCGCCAGCGCTGCGTATGGGCAACGCGGTCGTCGTCAAGCCCTCCGAGTACACCCCGCTCTCCGTATTGGGCCTGCTCAAGGTGGTCAACTCCGTGCTGCCGGAGGGTGTGCTCCAAGTCGTCAGCGGTGCCGGTGAGGTTGGCGCGGCGCTGACTACCCACGAGGGCGTCGACAAGATCATGTTCACCGGTTCTACCGCCACCGGCAAGAAGATCGTGGAGGCCAGCGCGGACAACCTCACCCGCCTCACGCTGGAGCTCGGCGGCAATGACGCCGGTATCGTGCTGGATGACGCTGACCCGAAGGAGATCGCCGGCGACCTCTTCTGGGGCGCGTTCATCAACACCGGCCAGACCTGTGCGGCGATGAAGCGCGTGTATGTGCCGGAGTCGCTGTACGACGCCGTCTGCGAAGCCCTCGTCGAGGTAGCCAAGGCCTCCCCGATGGGCGTGGGCCTCGAGGAAGAGAACGTGCTCGGCCCGCTGCAGAACAAGCAGCAGTTCGACATCGTGGACAAGCTTGTCAGCGCCGCCAAGGATTCCGGCGCCCGCGTGCTGCTGGGTGGTGACCCGGACTACGACGCGCCGGGCTACTTCTACCCCACCACCCTGGTGGCGGATATCGACCCGGATAACGCGCTGGTCGTCGAGGAGCAGTTCGGTCCTGCGCTGCCGATCGTGAAGTACACAGACCTGGAATGGGCCATCGAGCAGGCCAACAAGCTTGACGTGGGCTTGGGCTCCTCCGTGTGGTCCTCCAACCGTGAGCGCGCTCTGGACGTCGCTGCGCAGCTGGAGGCAGGCACTACCTGGATCAATGCCCACGGTGCTGTGGATCCGCGCGTGCCTTTCGGTGGCATCAAGTCCTCCGGCTACGGTGTGGAGTTCGGTACCGAGGGCCTCAAGGGCCTGGCGTACCCGCAGATCATCAACGGCTAAAACCGCCATGGCGCTGCTATTCTTAGCGCCATGAGCACCGCCAAAGTCCCGGAGATCGAGTACGCAGCCTTCGACGCCATGAAGGAGGTTGCGTCCTCGCTGAAAGCTGCCTACCTCACTCGGGCCGCTGAAGCAGGCAACGATGTTGAATCACAATGGTGGATTCGTCAGAATTGGCTGGTAGAGGACATAGTCAGTGGTGTTGATTCAACCGACATTGAAGCCATCCGCGCCGCTGCGGCTCTCTTTGCGCAGCGGCTTGAAGCCCTCTCCTCCGAGCACAAAGCGGCATAGCCTATGCTTTCCGCCGCTGACTTCCCCGTTGATCCGCAGGTCATGGAGCAACGGCTAAAGACTCTGCAAACTAGCTATTTTGGTCGGTCGAATGCTCATGGTCCGGCTGTTCCAGAGGTCATTTATGTGGCGGGGCAGCCAGCGTCAGGCAAATCAACGGCTATTGAATCTGTAAAGAATGGTCACGCGGTCCTTGATTCCGATGAGGTTCGGAAGCTGCACCCCGCCCTCGACGAGATCATGGAGCGCGACCCCCTGCGCATGGACGTGCTCACCAATGGACCGGTGCCCTATTGGATGTCCTCGCTGATTGAATATGGTCGGCAGCACGGGCACTCCCTCATCATTGAGAACACGCTGTCCAACCCGGAATTCATCGCGGGTGAGATAGCCAAGTTTCGGTCTGCGGGTTTCCGCGTGAAGGTCGTGGGCTTGGCGGTGGCGCAGGAGGTCTCAAGGCTGGGCGTCGTCCAGCGCTACCTGGAGGCGCAGCGTGTGAGCCGCTACCCGCGCTGGACCAATGAGGTTTCCCATACGTCGGGCTTTAAAGCCATCGTCCCAGGGCTTCAAGCGATTGCCCCGCTTGTCGACGACCTCGAGATCCGCACCCGCGACGGCCGTACCTTGAGCGGCATCGAGGATATTGAAGCCGAGCGCGCAACCTGGTTCGACTCCCCCGCTGTTCGGGCCGACTGGCTGGCCCGTTTCGACAGCTGTGACTTGAGTGGGCTTGAAGCTGAGAAGCTCACGCAAAACCTCGTGGCTGATGCAGAGCTTATCCGCAAGCTTTAAGGCTGTGCCCGTGGAACTGCGCGCCCGGTAGGCGGTGAGAGCTTCGTGTCAAAGCGGCTGCTGGCGAGCTGGCGGTCTGCGAGGTCTAGCAGGCTGAGGATGTCGTCTGCGTGGAGTTTAGATTCAACGTGTGATCGACCGCCGATTATCGGGCACGCTGGACTTCAGTTCATCTGTGGTCGAGCGGCCCAGGCGTTGACATTGCATTGCTGCTCGGTGTGGTCGCCCGCAGCCCGAGCGAGTGTCTCGCTCCGGCTGCGATCGCTGTGATGCCGGTCCATGACTGGACATCGCACTGGCCTCTGCTGTCGTCGCTGACGGCGACGACGGTGCCGTCTTCGTGTAAGCCGACGGTGTGTAGGTAGCCGGCAAAGACCCCGGACACGTGTGTCCACCGGGCGACGTCGGTCTGCCCTCGCTGATTGTTGCCAGTTGCGAGGGCTGTGCCGTCGCGTCGAACTGCGATTGTGTGCCAGTCGCCGCATCCGATCTCAGTTGACCATGATCTCGCTGTAGATTGTCCTACGTGGGGGGCATGTGGTGGAGTAAAGATTTTCGACCTGACATCTGGCCGCAAGACAGGAAGGAGCCCGGGACCGGGAGTACGATGCCTAATGATCCTCTCAACCTCGACAAGGCCGGCGAGTGGGCTGGCGTGTGGTGGCTGCCGGAAGCCCCTAGCGAGAAGGTCCCGGGTGTCCTACGGTACGACCCGGAAGATGGTCTCTCTCTGTCGCTGATCGGCACCTTCGAGGATCGGATCTTGACGACGGACTCGTCTGGATGGACTGCTGTTCACGAAGGAACCCGCACCTGGGAAGTCATGCACGGTGTGGCCGAGCTCAGGGAGATCACACTGCTTGGCTGTGTTCCTAGGAGCACCAGAAGGACCATGGGTGCGCGAGTGGCGAGCCCTGATAAGCAGACCGTGACCGCGACGGTCGCCATCATCGGCGCGCATGTCAGCGGTGACGCGGATCCGGCGTTCGCTAGGGCAGAAGTCTCAGTCGAGGATCTGAGTCTCTGGGCGGCGTCTTCTGTGTTCGAAGGATCCCTCGGGGCTCCCGACGGCAAGATCGATGGGACCGGGCGTATCTCGGTGAAGCCGGTCGAGGCGCAATCGGTCGTGGTCGACGACACTGAGTATCGCCTTCAGCACACGCACACGCTTCCATTCTTCGACCAGCGCAAGGGAGGAAGCGTCGGACGTATGCGGGACACGGTGTCCATCTGCGTCGTGCCAGCCGAACCATTCTCTCTGAGTGTTGCTCTGCAGGAGGCGAGCCTGGTGCAGGACCTGATCTCCCTGGCGACGCATCGCGCGGCCGGAGTGATCTGGCTCCGACTGGAAGTTGCCGGGACCGAGTCGCACTTCCCTGATGGCCGCCCGCTGCCGCGCCGACGTGCCGATGTGCTCTACTCACCGGCCGCGCTTGGAAAACACGACGCGAAAGTCGTCGATCACCACCGAATGTTCTTCACCTGCGGCTCGATCCCATTTGAGGAGGTCATGCCCCGATGGTGCGAGGCCCATGGCCGCCTGGAGGCAGCGACAAACATGATCTTGGGCTTGCGCTACGCACCGGCCCGTTTTGTTGAGAACAATCTTCTGACGGCAGTCGATGCTGCCGAGGTGTTGCACCGCAACCTCCGCATCGACGAGAAACCGTTCCCCAACGCGGAGTTCAGGGCGATGCGAGAGGCGATGCTGGCGCAGGTTCCCGATGAGCACCGAAACAGGTTCAAGGGGGCGATCCGCAACGACCCGACCCTCCGTGATCGGCTCCATGCCCTCGCCGCGCGACCCGATCAGGAAGCGATCGCACAGCTCTTACCGGATGTCGACCATTGGGCGAAGTGGACGACGCGCGCCCGCAATGACCTCGCGCACGAGGGCAGAACGCCCAACCATTCCATCGAGGAGCTGATCGCCGTCGTCGAGGTGACGACCGCGGTCGTAATCCTCAACGTCTTGCACGAGCTCGGGTTGCCGGCGGAGCGGCAGCGAGAGATCGTGCGGGAGCACCCGCAACTGAGGGCTACGTTCCGTACCGCTGCCGAATGGCTGGTTCCCTCACCAAACCCTTAGGTGCACTGCGATAGCCGCTACTTCGGAACCTCCGTGACGCTGCTGCCCGGTCGTTTAGTGCGAGACGCGTGTAAGCCTGCTCTATCGCTCGTTCGTTGAGTGCGTCATGGCGGGCGGGCGAGACGACCGGCTGTAAGTGGTGGCAGCGCGTCAGTGCCGCCTGGTGCGGCGGTGAGACGGGAGAATGTCGTCGGCCCTTAAGAACGCGGTGGAGTTCCGCTTCAATGTCAAAGCTCCATGTCGACGTGCTGCCGGGCCCGTTTCCCCCGGAAGCATGTCTGAGACCGTCATGACGCCTGAGACGCTTGCCCTACGCGGGATTCTCGTTGCGCGTCTTGACTAGTTCCAGGTGCTCATCGATCGGTACGGCGCGACCAACCCGAAGTTGTTCGGGTCCGTCGCGCGCGGCACCGCGTCTGCAGGATCGGACATCGACATCCTCGTCGGGATGGACCCTGCGGAGGGACGTCTCCTGATGCGTGCGTCTGGTCTGCTCGAGGAGAGTCGCGCTCTGTTCGGGCGCGATGGCATCGACGTGTTTCCTGCCCAGTTGCTCAGGCACCCGGTATCCGCTTCGACGCTCGCCGAGGCGGTGCCGCTGTGAGTCGCAGTCCGGCGAAGCCGTGAACCATCTTCCCGATGAGATCACCGGCGCGCACCCTGAGATCGTCTGGCCTCAGATTCGGGATTTCCGCAACATCCTGGTGCACCAGTATTTCGGCGTCGACATCGACGTGGTCCGCGATATCGTCGATACTCATCTGCCTCCTCTTGCCTAGGCGCTGCGGTGCCACATCTCTGCTAACTGACGGCGCGGCTCCAAAGGTTATTCGGCTACGGAACGTGGTCGAGTTTAAGTTCAATGTTAGCTAAGGGCCTTATTAAAAGCGTTTGGCAACACGCGCTCCTATTTACCTTCGTATCTCGCGAGACGCTGACGTGGATGGCCTCACCATCGACCGGCAGCGTCAGGACTGTGAAGCCATTGCAAAGCAGCGTGGCTTGGACGTTGGACATAGGACATAACTACGTCGATCAGTCCATTTCCGCGTCAAAGAAGAATGTGGCTCGCCCCGACTACGACGCCATGGTGGCATCCTTTGAACGCGGCGAAATCGACGCGATCATCTGCTGGGACCTCGAACTACCCGCCCCACGTCGGTGGGTAGTCCGATCAGTCGGACAAAACTACTCCCGCACCACAGCGTAATAAGGGGTGCACCTTAAAAACATCCGGAGGTGGGGGTAACTCCCCCTCGTTGCCCAGAGACAAAATACGCCAGTGGCGTCTGTACGACGAGCCGAAGGTAGGACAAATTCCAATCCAGAGAGGTCTTGCACTGTTGCGGTGCGGTTGTCTTCTTTCTCACCGTATTGGACCCTGCGAAATTAATTGGATACGATAGGCCCATGTTGATTTCAGGTTCCGTTTTCATGCGGCCGCTCACCAGCCGCTAAGGCGGTTTTCTCCCTCCCGCAGGTTAGAAACCGCTCCGGTCCTTTAGCCGGGCGGCTATTTGTCATGCCCGGCTCCCTTTCAAATCCAAGGAGCACACCTGATGTCTGCATACGGATACGGCCGTCACGAGCATGGCCAAAATTTTCTCACAGACCACAAGATCATCAACTCCATCGTCGATCTTGTGAAACAAACCTCCGGCCCCATCATTGAGATCGGGCCAGGAAGCGGTGCCCTCACTCACCCGATGGCCCACTTGGGGAGGGCGATAACGGCAGTTGAGGTAGACGCAAAACTAGCTGCCAAACTCACAAAAAAGACCGCCTCGGCGGCGGTCGAAGTGGTCCATGATG
>NZ_KV797598.1:0-178044 GCF_001809405.1 Corynebacterium sp. HMSC055A01
TACTAATAGACCAAAACAAACACACACACCCAAAAACAGGGTGTGTCAACAACAAACACAACAGTTAAATAATCACACTGCCGTGTTCGCGTCCACTACACAGTATCTGACACAACACCAGCAACCAGACGTTGCCCTAAGTGTTTGTCGGTGGCCTATAGCAGCAGGGAAACGCCCGGTACCCATTCCGAACCCGGAAGCTAAGCCTGCTAACGCTGATGGTACTGCAACCGGGAGGTTGTGGGAGAGTAAGAAACCGCCGACACCAAACAACAACAAACAACTCAATACAACAAGCCCGCCACCATTGAGCAACCACTCAACGGTGACGGGCTTCCTCGTCGTTTTCGCATACAACCTACAAGTACAGACCTGAAAGTACAGACCTACGTGCTGCACATCCACGTCTGCGCTTATGGACCGCAATGGATCCCTGCACCGTTCATACGCGCTATTTGTCCCAGATGAAGCGTCCAGGGTCACTGACATCAATCCTCAGGTAGCGTCTTTTGCGACCGCCCAGTCGGACCCCTACCGGATATATATCCAGGGCTTTGAAATGCTGTCCTGCATCGCGCTGGTCGATGTAGTATCATGCGGCATCGCCAATCAGGCACCCACAACCGCGAGTATGGAAGCGCAGAAGCGGTTTCCTGGCGCCACATCACTCCACAGTGGAAAGGGCGATGCTTTTCGGCACTGCTCGTGGAATGCCCTGATGACGATGACAATCGGTGCAGGTGCAGCTGAACGCATTGCTACTAACCACGAAACTGTCGCTCAGGGGCCAGCGGATGAGACTAGAATGGACCTGTATAACAATGCCCAAGGTCGATTTCTTGGATCTGCTTTCGCAAGTAGTGGCGACGAAGCTTCTGTTCTGAACTAGTGCGCCATCTGGGCTAGAATTGGACTGCTATCTACACTTTCCTAGGATAGGCACGAGTAGGGGGTTATGTTAATGAGACGCATGATGGCGCGGATAGGGTTCACTAGTATTGTCTCCCTATTACTGTCCTCTTGTAGGTTTGATGACCCATTGGCTTCTCATCTCGCGTCCGTAGGACGATCGGGACATGAAACCCCCGTTACTGAGTCCATCACACTGGAGGAACTCTACGGACCAGAGTGGACTGAGTTTTCGCTCGTGTGCCCATACACTCCGTATCAAACAGTCAAAGAAACACTTATGGCTGATGATCCCCCTGTTCCAGAACACGGCTTCTCCGATCGAGAAAACTTCCTCTTTCTTAGAGGAAAGGGCGACAGCGAGAAGTGGGTGAAGTTCTCTCGACAGGCTCTTGATCTGTGTTCTCCATCAAGTCCGTCTTCTTTAATCATGGAGTCAACGACAGTTGCTCTCAGTTTTTCTCTGGATAATCCGGGTAGTGCTTGGATTCTAACCGGCTTGAACAAGTAGTCATATGGGTTCGCTGCCCGTTGAATCCAAGAAGCTGCAGTACACCCTGGACTAGTCAGATGCGGCCAAGATTGACTGGGGCACCATCATATTGTGTGGTTGCGGCATGATCTTCGGCGCCATGCTGGGCAGCTCCGGTCTAGCAGAAACTATCGGTTCCGGACTCAACAGTATGTTGGGCGTATCTAGTGCCCTGGTCATCACTGCCATGGCGGTGCTGCTGGCCATCCTCATCTCTGAGACCACAAGTAATACCCCGGCAGCGGCTGTCACTGTGCCGATTGTTGTTCCACTCGCCATGGCTGCGGGAGTAGACCCTGTTATCCCGGCGATGGCCGCTTCCTTCGGCGCATCCTTTGGCTTCATGCTTCCAATTTTCACGCCGCAAAATGCCATCGTTTATGGCTCCGGCTGCGTTTCCATCGCGCGTATGATCCGCACAGGCGTCAGCTTCGACATAATCGGCGGCGCGCTGATTATCTTCTTTCTCCCAACTGTTGCCGCCTTGGTAGGCATCGGATAGGGGATGAAGAAGACGTAGCCCTCGGCCGCCGTTATGACGGGCCGGGGGCTAGCTCTGCAGGAAGGGGCTCTTCAATCGGCGCTATCGCTCAACGTTCAACCTGGCACTCAACCGATCAATCCGAGCCCTTGTGCACTCGATGCCGCCATGTAGACTCCCACAATTGCCGCGATCCACAACAACGTCACTTTCGCTTCATACTCCAGCCGACGTATGGCGCGCTCCAGACGAGGAAATATAGCCGACCCCGCTGCGCCTGCAATGACAGCCATAAGAGTTGCCGGTAGGACCATGATGATGCAGTACCCCGCAATAAGCGCGACCTTGCCGCTAAACCCGAAGGACATAGACTGGATAATTCCCATTGCGCCTAGGTAGGGCAACATCGTCGCAGCCTCGACAACGGCAGCACCTAGCGCAAGCCCCACCATGCCGGACGCACTCAGTGACGCGCCCCGTGCAAGGCGAGAAGCCCGACTCTTTGGTACTTCTGGGTCGGCGGTCTGCGTGGCCGCGGGCTTTTTAGGGTTTGGCGAGAACGCACCGAAGATGAAAAGCCCCGCGCCCAGTACAAGAGTCACCCACCGGAACCAATCAGTCTCGCTTACGCCAGAAAGTCTCGATACTGCCGCATCGAACCCTAATAGAAGCGCAATACCAAGGCCGCAGTAGGCCGTGGCGATCGTAGCGAGATAGGTGCCCAATAGGCCTAAACGTACTCGTCGCCAGATAACAATCAGTGCAATAGGAATGACAAGGGTTCCTGCACTCAAACTATCTACGAGTGCAAGGCCGGCAAGGGGAAGGAAGTCTGACATGGAATTCTCCAGTAGTCGGGTGTTTGCGGGGAGTTTGACCTTAGATTCGAAAGAGGCCTCAATCCAGCTTCGTACGGTTGTATTAATCGCGGGCTTGGTACGATTGTACGAGGCGCAATGCGCGAGTGCAACTACACTTATGAATGGCTCATCGCATCTGAGCTACGCAAGATTGGAGCTCCATGTCCGTTGATCGCAACACACCCATCACCGGCACCGCCGCAATGATCGCTGATGCTGCTATTCGAGTGATGGTCAGCCAGGGCCTCGATGCCCTGAGCGTGCGCAACGTCGCCACTGAGGCTGGCGTCGCGCCTGGGACTGTCCAGTACCAGATGGGTAAACGGGACGACATCATCGCGAAAGCTTTTGTCAGGTCGTTGCAGCGCCAGGAGTCGCGAGCCCTCACACAGACCGATGCGACGGATTTTCACGCGGTCATCCACGGTCGCCTGGCTGAACTCTTGCCAATTGGACCTGTCCAGCGCGAGGATGCCGCTGTGTGGGTCATAGTGGGAGCTGCTGCTTCGACGCGCAAATGGCTGGCTGACTTATACGACGCCGAGGTGACGAAGTTTCGAGCGCGCGTTTCTGAAGGTCTCGAAGCAGCGCAACGTTTCGGAAAATTGGCCCGAGGGCTGTCGCCTGAGCAAGGTGCTCGTCTTGTCACTGCACTGGTCAACGGGCTGACGATCGACTACCTCAATGCTCCTGTGGACTCGTCGAAGCAGTTGCTGGCAGACCTTGCTTCGGGACTCGCGCTGATTGTAGAACCCGGTTCTCCTAAAGGCCAGAACGGAATGTAGGGGGCTGAAAGCCGTTAAAGACAAGAATGCGCAGGACAGAAGGGGCAAGCTTAGGAGCCTGAATTCTTAGGACTCTGCAGTTAGACGCCGCACGGCTTCGCGAATGACCTCGGGACGCTTGCAGAAGGCAAAGCGAACCTTGGACTTCCACGGCTCTGGGTTGTCCGTGAAGGCGGCCAGCGGGATGGCTGCCACACCCTTTGTTGCGGGCAGCTGCATGCAGAAGTCCACGCCGGTCATTCCGGTGGGGGAGACATCGGCAACCACGTAGTAGGTGCCGCCGGTGTCGTGGACGTGGAAGCCCAACTGTTCTAGCCCTTCCACTAGGATGCCGCGGCACTCTGCAAGCTCAGACACCATGCCATCCAGCCATTCTTGTTCATAGCGCAGGGCATGTGCCACGGCGGGCTGGAAGGGCGTGGTGGAGACGAAGGTGGTGAACTGCTTGGCTTTGATGACGCCGTCGAGAAGCTTAGGCTCCGCAATGGCCCAGCCGGTCTTCCAGCCGGTGCAGCTGAAGGACTTGGCGGCAGAAGACACCGTGACGGTGCGCTCGGCCATCCCCGGCAGGGAGGCGATGCTGACGTGCTCGGCGGTGCCGAAGGTGAGGTTTTCGTAGACTTCATCGGCCAACACGCGGAGGTCCTTCTCCACGCAGAGCTCGGCAAGCTCGGTGAGTGCCTCGCGGGAGAAGACCGAGCCGGTCGGGTTGTGCGGGGTATTGATGATGACCATGGCGGTCTTATCGGTCACGGCCGCACGTACCGCAGCAACGTCGATATCCCAGCTGTTGCCGGATTCCTTCAAGGGGACGGGGATGCGGGTGGCGTCGGCAAGCGCGATGGCGGCGATATAGGCGTCGTAATAAGGCTCGAGGACGATGACCTCCTGGCCGGGCTCCACGAGGCCCAAGACTGTTGCGGTGATGGCCTCGGTAGCACCGGCGGTGACCACGACGTGGTCCTGCGGCACGGAGTAGGCCTCCGCGATGGCGTCGACCGGTTCTGGGACCCCGCGTAGGGGAGCGTATTGGTTGTTGCCGCCGGCGATATTCTCCTGGGCAATCTCCAGCATGCGCTGTGGGCCATCGCTATCGGGGAAACCCTGGCCCAAGTTCACCGCGTCATGCTCCACAGCAAGCGCGGTCATGGTGGCAAAGATGGTTTCGCCAAATTCTTCAAGCCTGTGAACAGTCATTTAGAGCACCAACAGATCGTACTTCGTAGCCTTCACATCAGTCAGACGCTTGCGTGCGCGCTCCAGCCGCTGCCACTGATCCTCCGGAATGGACTTGCGTGCAATCGTCACGGTCTCCGCGTCCGGGGTGCCCCAAGCAATTGGCATCGGGGTGATCTGCTGCCAATGGTCTTTATCGCTGCTGCTGCGCTGGCCAGAAACAGCGGCCACCGGGACCTTAGTTCCCACGGTGCGCTTGATGCCTGGAATGCTCGTGACCGTGCGCAGGCATGCGCCCCACCGCGGCGGCGCCTTCGGGTCAACATTGGTGTTTACCAAGGCCATGAGGACCATGTCGCGCTCGTTGACCTCCGCGACGACGGCCGGGGCAAGCGGATAAGAGTCATAGAGCTTTTGTGCCGTGCCGACCTTGCTTGAGGCCATGATGCCAACAACGGCGCAAAAGATTCCGAAGAGCACCATGCCGACGGCCAGCGTGATGCGCCAGACGGCATCCATGCCCAAGTAAACGGCGAGGGCTCCGAGGATAAGAACCAAGCCCATGATGAGGCCGGAATTGCGCAGGCGCGAGGAATCCCGCAGGAGCTCGTTGTTCTTCTTGGCAAAGTCTTCGTTGACGTCAAACTTGAAAATCTTCATCAGCTCACAAGTCTACTTCGTCCACCAGCCGGTAGGCATAACCTTGCTCGGCCAAAAACCGCTGGCGGTGCATGGCGTATTCCGCGTCGATCGATTCGCGCGCCACCAACGTGTAGAAGGTTGCTTCCTGCCCGTCCTTCTTCGGGCGCAGCAGGCGGCCCAAACGCTGGGCCTCCTCCTGACGGGAGCCGAAGGTGCCGGAAACCTGGATGGCCAGGGCGGCTTCGGGGAGATCGATGGAGAAGTTCGCGACTTTGGAGACCACCAGGGTAGGAAGCTCGCCCTCGCGGAATTGCTGGAAGAGCTTTTCGCGTTTGGCGGTGGATGTCTTGCCGTCGATGACGGGCGCGCCGAGGTGCTCACCGAGCTCCTCCAGCTGGTCCACGTAGGCGCCGATGATGAGTGCTTGCTGTCCCTGATGCTTCTTTAGCAGCTTGTCGACGGCCCGCAGCTTAGCGCTTGCCGACGCCGCAATCCTATACCTCTCCCGCGCCTGTGCCGTGGCATAGAGCAGGCGCTCCTCCTGCGTCATATCCACGCGCACTTCCACGCAGTCCGCGGTGGCGATATAGCCGGCGGATTCCAGCTCCTTCCACGGCGCGTCATAGCGCTTGGGACCGATGAGCGAAAAGACATCGCCTTCGCGGCCGTCCTCGCGGATGAGTGTGGCGGTCAGTCCTAAGCGGCGGCGCGATTGTAGGTCGGAGGTCATTCGGAAAACTGGGGCCGGCAGGAGGTGCACTTCGTCGTAGATGATGAGGCCCCAGTCGTGGGAATCGAAGAGCTCGAGTGCACGGTATTCGCCCTTGGTCTTGCGGGTGACCACCTGGTAGGTGGCGATGGTAATCGGCTTGATTTCCTTTTTCTCCCCCGAGTACTCACCGATCTCCTCTGGCGTGAGGCTGGTGCGGCGCAGCAGCTCATCGCGCCACTGGCGCCCGGCCACGGTGTTGGTCACGAGGATGAGCGTGGTGGCCTGTGCTTTGGCCATGGCGGCAGCACCCACGATGGTTTTGCCCGCGCCACAGGGCAGGACCACGATGCCGGAGCCACCGGACCAGAAGGAATCGGCGGCATACTGCTGATAGTCGCGAAGCTGCCAGTCCACTTCCTCGGTGCTCAGCGCGATGGGATGGGATTCGCCGTCGACATAGCCGGCGCGGTCATCGGCGGGCCAGCTGACTTTGAGCAGCTCTTGTTTGAGCCGCCCGCGTGCGGAAGGCGGCACGGCGATGGTGCTGTCATCGATGCGCGGGCCCAGAAGTTCGCTGACTTTTTTGGTGCGCGTGAGCTCTTCTAGGATGACGGGCTCGTCCGATTCGAGGATGAGACCGTGGGCTGGGTGGGCCAACAGGCGCACGCGGCCGTAGCGCGACATGGTCTCGGCGACGTCGATCAGCAGCGCCTGCGGCACCGGGAAGCGGGAGTAGTTCTCCAGAACGTCGACGACTTGCTCGGCATCGTGCCCGGCGGCGCGCGCATTCCACAGGGCTAGCGGGGTGATGCGATAGGTGTGGATGTGCTCGGGCGCGCGCTCCAGCTCAGCAAAAGGCGCGAGTGCTGCGCGAGCTTCGTTGGCTTGGGGGTGATCCACCTCGAGGAGGACGGTCTTGTCCGATTGGACGATGAGCGGTCCGGGCATGATGGGGCCTTTCTACTCTGTGCGTCAGGGAGGGACTTAATCCCTGTCGGCGAAGCGGACGGAGGAAATGCGGTGAACCGGGAAACGCACGGGCTTTCCTGCGGTGCCTAGAGCATCAATGTAGCCGCCCTCTACTGATAATGGCTTCACGGTTACGGTGCGGAGATCGCCGCTTTTATCGGCATAGGAAATCACGATATCGGCGTGGAAGCGCGCGGCGGCGCGGGCCAGAGTGAGCGGATCTGGCTCCTCCTCCTGGTGTTGGCTCGGATCCTGCGCTGACTTCTGCAAAGCCTGAAGCGCCTGCTCCACCGAGGCGGGCTCGCGCTTGCGCGGCTTCGTGCGGGGCGTGGGCAAAAGGTAGGGCTCGGGGGCGACGGTAAGGGAAGCGCCGGATTCATCCTCCGGGGTGGGGGATAGGCCCTTCGCTCGCAGCTTCTCCAGCAACTCGCCCACGCGCAGCTGCGATACCGCGACGGTGGGCGCGAGCAGGCGCAGACCGGGAACGGATGCGACGGCAAGCTCCAGCAGCGCGGGGTCCTCGCTGCGAAGGTACGAGAGCGCTGGCCCGCTGCGGAGGGTGCCATGGCGCTTGGCGACGTCCCCGATGGCAAACCCCAACGCCTGCGGCACGCCCGTCGGGCAATGCGTTTCCAAAAAGTCGGTCATTTCCTGGGCGGTCAGACCCTGGTCCATGCCACGGCGAATGGTGGACTCGCTGATGCGGTACACGCTGGCCAAGCCTGGGGATTCGAGGTCCGCCAGGGAGGCGAGGGTGCGGTGCGTGTCTGGCTCAAGGGGGCCGGGCACGAGGACGGTGAGATCTTGTTGGATGATGAATTCGCTGACGGTATCGGGGACGAGGCTGGCGGCCGCGGCGGAATCAGCCAGCACGCGGGTGGCTTTGCCCAGTGCAATGGCACCGATCCATTCGGCTTCGGCGCGCAGATTCTCAATGGTCAGCGTGCGCGTGTGGCTGGCAAAGAGAGGGGAGCGAAAGCGCAGATCCTCCCAGAACTCTTCGCTGTTCAGCGCGACGGCGGAGTGAGCGTAGACACCCAGGACGAAGCTACGGAAGCGCGGCAGGCGGCGCACTGCGCTGTCGTCTGCGAGCACCCGAGTATCGCTCCATGTGGCCCAGGGGGAGGTACGCCAGGCGTCGAGAAGAATGCGCCACTTCTCCCCGAGATCGGCCTCGAGCCAGTCCTGGGAGCCGGTGGTGGGGGCGAGGAAATGGCCCTCTAAGCCATCAGGTTCGCCGCGGTGGAGAAGCCGGGCGTGGTGTCCTAGAGCAATAAGCCGCCCGACTTCTTCTTTATCCAAGTCGAGGTCCTTCGCCAACTGGTTGAGCGGGCGAACGCCCACCGAAGAATCCTTGAGCAGCGCGACCGGGTGGCTACCGAGCAACTCGATGAGCCTCTCCATGCCGCGCACGGCCTCGAGGCCCGCCGCGGCACCGGCGTCGTCTGCCTTTGAATCCGGTTCCGGGGTGCCGGCGCGTCCTGAAGGAGTGGTGGGGATGGGCGGGGTTGCGTCCCCAACCAGTGCACGGGCGAGCGCGCGCGGCAGGCGTACCGAGTGGGCATTGATGCGCTCCAAGAAACCTTTGGCCAGCAGGCGCTTGGCGGGGTCGTCAGAGTTGATATCCGGCTCGGTGTCAGTGGTGTATCCCACGCCATCGCCCTTGGCCAAAGCGTCGAGGATGTGGCGCTCTTCTGGAGTGAGCGCTTCGATGTCTTGTGCGTCGAACTCGACTTGATTGCGCAGCGACCAGCCGGTGGGAAGCGAGCCCATGACGGCGGTGACGATGCGCACCTGCGGGGCGTTGCCGAAGACGAGGCCGCGCTCCTTGAGCTGTTTCGTGATTGCCGGGTTGGTGTCTTCCACCATGTCGACTTCGCCGCCGCGTTGTGCGATGTCCTCCAAGGCGGCGAGCTGCTCGGCGTTGCTTGCCGCCAAGGCATCCGCGACGTGCATCGGAAGTGTCAGGCGCGAGGCCAGCGCGTCGAAGTCCTTCGGTGCGGGGGAGAGAACATCGCTGCGGTTACTCAGCAGGGCGCGTAAGTCTTCAGCGGGTAGTTGGCTGAGCCATTCGCGGTAGCTCTCGGTGACGTGGGCGCGGTTTGAGGGGGAGGTCATGATGGCCATCAAGTTTAGTAGGCGGGGGAGGGATGGGGCCCTCGTTGGGTGATTAAGTTACTTTTCGGCGCAGGGTTTGGAATAATAAGGAGCATGTCGAATGAGAACAAAGGCTTCGTATCCCCGGCTTGGCCGAAGAACAGCCCCCGCGAGCACGTCATTACTGAGATCACTGCACCGTTTGCTGGCGCATCCAGCCCGTATGGTGACGATCTGATTCTGCCGATGCCGGCAGAGAAGCTGAACTACGTACACCCGTACACCCGCATCAACCGCTAAGTTGGCGCGCAGAAATCTGCGCTTCACTTAGCGAATGTGCTGAGCCTGACTGGCCTGCTTTCAGCCCCTCCGAGAATGTTCTCCTCGGTGGGGCTATACGTGTTTGTAATGTACTTGCGCCTCAACTAGTCGGCACGGGAACTAGTCGGCACGGGCTTGGGCTTTAAAGCCGTCGAGCAGCGTATCGATGAGCTGGGCTTGTATACCTGATAGGTAGTCGGTGCTCACTAGCGTTCTGGGCAGCGGGCGGGTGATGAGACCGATGCCGATGTGAAGTTCGAGTGGGGTGAGGGACTCGGGGCAGAGGCCTGCTTGCCGCGCGAGTTCGATCATCGGTTGGTAGATCGATTTCAGTTCTGCTGTGCGATGGGCAGCGATCTTCTGCGCGTCATCGTCTGAGAACGCAGCAGTGTTCATTTCGGCTGCCGCAGCTTGAACAACGGCGGCGAAGTTAAGGCCGGCGATGCGATGAATGATATCGCGCCAGGTGCCTTCGGGGTCCTCGTCGAAGCCTTGCAGGTGGCTGTCCACCTCTTCCTTGATGTTCGCTACCTCCGCGCTGGTGATGGCAACGATGAGGGAGAGCCGCTCGGGGAAGTGGCGTGAGACCGTGGCGACGCCCACGCCAGCTTTCTTGGCGATTGAGCGCATGGATACGCCCGGTCCCTCGGTGATGAGCAGCTGCCTGGCTGCTGCGACGATGGCTTGCTTGTTTTCTGCTGCATCTTGTCTCACGGCTTGCATCATATCAAACGGAACACTATGCTCCACTTTGTAAGTGAAACATCCTGTTCCGTTTGGAGGCTATGTAATGTCAGCGGTGAAAAGTCGGGAAAGAAAGCAGCCATCGGTTGCTGTGAAATCGATAGCTGCCATCGTGGGGATCCCCATCGTTATCGGTCTCATGCTGTGGGCATTCTTGGCGCCCACCTTTGCATCCGGGCCAGCCGGAGTGCCGATTGCGGTCTCTGTACCGGAGCCCATGCTCGATGGCATCTCGCAGAAGATTGAGAGCGCGGCTGGGGATGAGGCCCCGGAGATCGTCGTGAAGCACGGCGAGGCGGAGGTGCGAGACGCGGTGCTACAGCGTGAGGCTGTTGGCGGCCTCGCTATCTCTCCTCAGGGCGCGAATGCTTTCACGGCCGCGGGAAATGGTGCTCCCTACGTTGCGATGGTTGACGGTCTTGCGAGCCAGCTCGAGGCTCAGGGGATGACCGTGGAGAAGCGGGAGCTGGCACCGACGACGAAGGAGGACCCGCAGGCAAGCGGCATTGCATTGCTTGGCCTTCCGCTAGCTTTTGGTGGCATTATTTCCGCTGTCATTGCCACCTTTGCATTCCGTGGTAAGAAGTGGATCAAGATGGGAGTGCTCGTTGGTATCGCGCTGGTGGGTGCGCTTATTGCTACGTGGATGCTGCACTCGGTTTATGGAACCCTCGGTGGCAGCTTCGCTGCCGAGTGGATGGCCATCGCAGCGGGTATCCTTGCGACTTCTGCGGTAACCGCCGGCCTCGCGGGAGTGATGGGGGCCGCGGGCATCGGAATCGGTGCTGTGGCGACCATCTTCCTGGCGAACCCGCTGTCGGGTCTGGCGACGGGACCATGGCTGCTTCCTGCCGGGTGGTCGACGCTGGGGCAGTGGATGCCCATCGGCGCGACGGGCCACTTGGTCCGTTCACTGTCCTTCTTTGATGGCAATGGTGCCGTCCATGCGTGGTGGGCACTGGGGCTGTGGATCGTTGTCGGTCTAGTGTTGCTGGCCTTCGATAGGTCGCGCGCTAAGGAAGACGTTGCCGTTGAGGAAAAGGTTTAAGCAAAACCAAAAGAGACTGGATGGAGGACACCATCCAGTCTCTTTTTATGTAGTTAGAGTTTTGCCTCGATGTGCCGTGCTTGCACGGCGCTGCGCGCTGCTTAGCGTGCAGCCAGAACCTGTGCCAGCGGGTCGATGACGTGGCGGTTGGCGGAGTAGAAGGCGTTGAAGTCGTGGCGGTTTGCCTTGTACTGCTCGGTGAAGGATGCCGGGATCGTCAGGCCGTACTGGGTGGCGGTGTCCTGGATGAGGGAGTAGAGGGCGTCGGAAGCCAGCTCATCGGTGGGCTCCTCAGCGGCCTCCTGAACGGCCTGCGGGGCGTCAGCCGGAGCCTCCGGAGCGGTCTTCTCCTCGGCCGGGGCTGCGGCTGCGCTTGCATCACGCGGGGTCGGGGCGGAGTTCAGGCCCAGGCTTGCGGAGCAAGCCGGCCATGCGCCCCAACCCTGCTGTGCCAGGGTGCGCTCAGCAACAACGATCTGCTGCTCGCGGGTTGCCAGGTTAGCGGTCGGAGCGAACTCGCCGCCGCCGTAGGCCTGCCAGGTCTGAGCGTTGAACTGCAGGCCGCCGTGGTAACCGTTGCCGGTGTTGATGGCCCAGTTGCCGCCGGACTCGCACTGCGCGAGGCGGTCCCAATCGGAATCCGGTGCAGCGGCAGCGTTCGGTGCCATGATGGCTGCGGCGGCGCCCACGGCAACGGTGGAGGCGGCAAACTTGGTGGCGATGGACTTGTTCTTAGCGGAGTGGCGTCCCATTAAAGTATTCCTTCTCTAGGTTGTTCTTGCTTTCTCGCGCCCAGATGATGCCCAGTCCGGCATAGTGTCTTGCAGTTGATGTTCATAGTCATGCACATCATGTGCGGCCGCCTAGTGGAAGCCCGGACTGTGTCTGGGGCGAGACTTCCACGGCCGGTGGCCGAAGTGCCTGTGGGAAAGAGTAGCGGTTTATAACGAAACAGTCACGTTAAATGCTCCAAAACGGTAACAATCATGGCAATTTATCTATGTTTCCCCTGTTCGCGGCGGCAATGTTAGCTACATCACGCATGTTATGGGTGTGGTTGATGGGGTGAACCCTGGGGCAAGTTTCTCTGGCGGAGCGTGGGGAGGTTAAGATGTATCTCTTTATAAGTTCCACGGATAGTTCCTCCGCGCGGCCGCTTCAGTATTAATTACGCCGCGCCTCCTCGTCCCGGAATGCTTGCGGCCTATAGGCCTGGTGCATGGCAGCGCCTAAGCTTTCTAAAGAGGAGAGACGGAAAGAAAGTGAGTGAAGAACCATGCCTATCGGCAAAGTGAAGTGGTATGACGCGGACAAGGGCTTCGGCTTTGTCAGCAACCCCGGCGATGAAGACGTCTACGTTGGCCGCAACGTGCTGCCCAAGGGCGTTGACGAGCTGTATCAAGGCCAGCGAATCGAGTTCGACTTCGCTGCTGGCCGCCGCGGCCCGCAGGCGCTGCGCGTGAAGGTCCTTGATTCCCCGCGCCGCCGTACCCCGGCCCGCAAGCCGGAGGAGCTGTCGAGCATGCTTTCCGACGTCATGACGTTGCTCGAAACCCAAGTGCAGCCCGTGCTAAGCCAGGGCCGCTACCCAGAGCGCAAGACCGGCCGTCAGGTGGCTGAGATTCTTCGCGCTATTGCCAAGGACTTGGATAGCTAAGGGGCGGCCTACATTCGTAGGCCGATGACTGAAAAGTGCCCTAGTTGCCAAAAGCTAGGCTGATTTTTCAATGATCAGCCCTAAGTTTGGCAGCTGGGGCACTTTGTCGATCGGTGGGGCGGGGCGCTACTTCTCAGCTGGCGCGTTGCCCGTGGCCTTGGACTCCTTGAGTTCTTCATCCGTCATGGTGGACAGGGACCACACCGTCTGCATCGGGGTTTCCTCGCCATTGGCATCGTGGCCAATCATGAGCGTGGAAATCTCCACCACCATCAGCTTGGGGCGCTCACCGGTGGAGGCCTCAATCGGCGGCACAGAGCCGGGGATGTCCAGCGAGGTGGTCTCGTTGGCGCCGTGAGAGGTGCTGTCATTGGCGGCCGGGTCATCATAGATGGACAGCACGGACCACTCGTGGTTAGAGATGGCCTCGGGGATCTCCAACTTCAGGGTGTCATCGGGGCCCACCGTGAGGTTGGGAACTTCGCCTTCCTTGCAGTCGGTGCCAGGCTCGCAGACGCTATAGGGTGCAACGTCAAGGGTGTCGGAGCCCACCGTGGCCGTGATGGTGACGTCCTGTGGCTCGGGGCCCGGGCGGTCATTCCTCCACTTTTGGAACAGCACCACCGCCACGACGATGACCGCCACGGCGATGATGAGCGCCAGAAACTGCAGCAGCGACTTCTTCCTTGCTTGCTTCACGGTAGCCATGGCTGAGAATCCTACTCGAAGCGCACCCGGTACAGCTCATCCCAGAGCTTGCCGGTGATCCAAAACTCGTCGGTGCCCGGGATTCGGGCAATGCCGTTGAGGACGGCGTTGGGATCCGTAGAAGGGGAGTGGTTGAGGTTTGCGGTATCGATCACGGCGGTGACTGCGCCGGATTCCGGGTCGATGCGCAGGATATCCTCGCTCATCCAGACGTTGGCATAGACCGCACCGTCGACGCACTCAAGCTCGTTGAGGTTATTCACGGGGGAGCCGTCGAGGGTGACTTCGGTGCGCGGGCCGAGCTCTGCGAAGGTCTTCGGATCGAGGTGGCGCAGCTTGGCGGAGCCGTCGGACATGATGAGTTCGGATCCCGCGTTGCACAGGCCCCAGCCCTCGCCGTCATAGCTAGCGCGGTCCAGTTCCTCAAAGGTGGCGGAATCCCGCAGGAAAGCTGCCCCGGATTTCCAGGTCAGCTGCCAGATGCCGGCGTCGGTCTGCGTGATTCCCTCTCCGAAGAATGAGCCTTCCAGCGAGGTTTCTTCCTGTGGGTCCTCTGCACCCGGGCTTAGGCGCAGCAGCCGGGACTTGCCGTTGAGCCCTGTGCCGATCAGCAGGTTGCCATCGGTGTCAACCTCCAGGCCCTGGGTAAAGGTATCGGGCGGCAGGGGTGCGGTGTCCATGACGGTAACGCCCAAGCGTTCTGGGGAGCGTGCGCTTGGCGACGTCCCACCGCTCCCCATCGACGAGGAAGATGACGCCGAAGAGGCAGGCGACACCGCGTGATCGCCTGCGGGTTGGGAGGAACACGACGCGAGCGGTGCGAGGAGAGCGCCGGCGGAGAGAGCTGCAGCTAGTGCGCGAGACGCGAGAGCGAGGTGTGGGAGGGCCATGACTGTCATTGTGCACTATGGCTTGGTGCGTGATTAATAATGGGAGGGTGACTCGCAAGAAAAAGATGCATTCCCCGCTTCTCGATTCGACCGCCGTCGACTTGGCGCGCCGGGCCGTGGAAGAGGTAGGTGAGGGGGACGTCGGCAAGCACCGCGGCGTTGCCGGAGTAGGCCGCAACGTGGCTACTCACCGTTTCGACGCCCACGTGCCGGGCTATCCGGGGTGGGAGTGGCATGCCGTCGTCGCCTGCGCGGAGGGCTCGCGTACACCGACCGTTAACGAGGTCGCGCTGGTTCCCGGTGGCCAGGCCCTGCAGGCGCCGGAATGGGTGCCCTATTCCGAGCGCCTGCGCCCAGGGGACCTTGGGCCGGGCGACCTCATGCCGCCCGCGCCCGATGATGAAAGGCTTGATGATGGGAAGCTTTCCGAGGCAGGCCTCAAGGAAGCTAAGGATCGCTGGCGCAAGAAGCATGGGCCGAATTCGGAGATGGCGGCGCAGGCGCAGCTGCAGTGCAAAACCTGTGCTTTCTATCTTGAGCTGATACCTAATTACGGCGTCTGTGCCAATGAATACTCGGCGGACGGGAAAGTGGTGCACGCCACCTACGGGTGCGGTGCGCATTCCGGCACGACCATCCGTGAGGAGGGATCGGAGCAGGAGCGTCCCTTTGATGATGAGAAGCCGATCTTTTAAGAGGCTCGCCTTTCTCCCCGCACGCAGCAACGACGCAGCGTGCGGGGTTTGCGTTTTAGTGCCTGGATGGAGCACCCTTAGCAGGTAAAACTTCACTTCTCTAGATAGAAGGGGCGCTCTCTCACGATGAACGCAGCTATCGATCGCTATTTCAAGATTTCCGAACGCGGATCCACCGTGGGAACCGAGGTCCGCGCCGGCGTGGTCTCGTTCTTCGCGATGGCCTACATCATCCTCCTCAACCCTCTCATCCTGGGCACGTCCGCTGACGCTGCCGGCACCACCCTGGGCATCCCGCAGGTCGCCGCCGCCACCGCACTGGTGGCCGGCGTCATGACCATCGCCTTCGGCATGATCGCCCGTTACCCATTCGCCATGGCTGCGGGCCTGGGTATGAACACCTTCGTCGCCGTGACGATGGTTTCCCTCAACGGCCTGGAATGGCGCGAGGCGATGGGCCTCGTCGTCATCGAAGGCATCATCATCGTCCTGCTGGCCATCTCTGGCTTCCGCCAGGCCGTCTTCGATGCCATCCCGGCCTCCATGAAGGCAGCGATGGGCGTGGGCATTGGTATGTTCATCGCGCTCATCGGTTTCGTGGATGGTCACTTTGTTACCCGCGTGCCGGATGCCGCGATGACCACTGTTCCGGTGAGCCTGGGCGTTAACGGCTCGATCGCTACGTGGCCGGCCTTCGTCTTCGTCGTGGGCCTGATTCTCTCCGCTTTCTTCGTCATCCGCCAGGTCCGCGGCGGACTGTTCATCGGCATCGTCATTACCACCATCATCGCCATGATCATTCAGGCGCTGACCGGTTCCGAGGACTGGGGCATGGCCACTCCGGAGGTGCCCAGTTCCTTGGGTGGTCTGCCGGATCTCTCGATTGTGGGCCAGGTCGATCCGATCAGCGCCTTTACCAAACTCGGCGTGGTCTCCACGGTCTTGCTGATCTTCACCCTGCTGCTCACCAACTTCTTCGACGCCATGGGCACCATGAACGGCCTGGGCAAGCAAGCCAACCTCGTGGACGAGAAAGGCAACCTTCCGGAGATGAAGACCGCCCTGGTGGTTGAGGGCTTTGGCGCCGTTGCCGGTGGCGCCGGTTCGGTCTCCTCCAACACGGTGTTTGCGGATTCGGCGGCCGGCATCGGTGACGGTGCCCGCACCGGCCTGGCCAACGTAGTGACCGGTGTGATCTTCCTGCTGGCCATGTTCCTCACCCCGCTCTACGAGATCGTGCCCATTGAGGCAGCGGCCCCCGTCCTCGTCGTCGTGGGCGTGATGATGGCGGCACAGCTCAAGGACATCGAGTGGAACCGCATGGAGGAGGCCATCCCGGCCTTCCTGACCATCGTGGTCATGCCCTTTACCTACTCCATTGCTAACGGTATTGGTGTGGGCTTCATCGCTTATGCCCTGATGGCTACCTTTGCCGGCAAAGCCAAGAAGGTGCACTGGATCATGTGGCTCGTGGCCGCCCTCTTCGTGGTCTACTTCGCCATGGAGCCCATCAGCTCGCTGCTGGCTTAGCCCGCCTGGGGTGAGCACGCGGCCCTGTGCCTAAACTAGGGGCCATGCGTTTTGTCATCGATGACCCCACAGACCCTCGCCTGGACGATATCCGCGATCTCAAGCACGCGGACAAGTCCGGCGAGGGTTTCGTCTTTGGTGAGGGCCCACTGTGCGTGGAGCGCCTGCTCGCCTCACGATTCCCGGTGCGCTGCATCATCGGCTTTGAAGGAAAGCTCGACACTTTCCTAGCGAACCACGATGTTGGCGATATTCCCGTCTATCAGGTCACTCGAGCAACGTTGGGGGAGGTCACAGGTTTCGACATGCACCGCGGGCTGGTTGCCGCAGCCGACCGCGCAGAGGCCTGGACCGTGGATGAAGTCATTGAGGGCGCTCGCACCCTGGCCATCATGGAAGGTGTGGGTGATCATGAGAACATCGGCTCGCTCTTCCGCAACGCCGCGGGCATGGATGTTGATGGCATCCTCTTAGGCTCGGGAGCTGCGGATCCGCTCTACCGGCGCTCGGTGCGCGTTTCCATGGGGCACGTGCTGCGTTTGCCCTGGGCTCGGTTCGATGGCGGCTTTACCACCTGGCAGCGCGGGCTGGAGAAGCTGCGCGACCAAGGCTTCAGGCTGGTGTCGCTGACCCCGCATCCGGAGGCCGTGCATATCGCCGACGCCCTGGAGGGGGCGGAGAAGGTGGCGCTGCTGGTTGGCGCGGAGGGCCCAGGCCTGACCGAGCATGCCATGCGCGCCACCGATGTGAGGGCGCGTATCCCCATGGCGGAGGGCACGGATTCCCTCAACGTGGCGACGTCGGCGGCAATTGCCTTCTACGAGCGCCAGCGTTCCCAGAGGCTCCGTGACGTCGACACCGCATAGCGGCGCACGAGTCCGCCGAGGTGCTTGGCGGTGCGGACAATCTCTTCGCCGGTGGATTCCGGCTCGAGGTCGTGCTCTTCATAGTCGTCATAATCGTTGAGCCCCAGCTTCGCCACTGAGGTTGTGGCCACCTCAGCCACGGTGCGGCGCGGTGGGGGAGTATCGACCTTGGGCTCGGGGCGGCCGTCGGTGGCATAGCCCACGACGTCCACGTCTGGGCCATCTTCGCCCACTTCGATGCCCAGCCAGAACTCTTGGGCTGCCTGGGTGATGGTGAGCGGCTCGAAGGGCAGGGCAATCCCACCTGCGGGCTCGTCCATCTCCCCGGCCCAGTAAGGGGCCTCAAAGGTTTCGGGCAGGCCATGATCCTCGTAGAGGTTAAAGCGCGTTCCACACAGGGAGCGCCGCAGGCGGCTGCCCGTCCAGTGCGCAAAGCCGGCATAGCCAGTCTCTGGGTTAGAGGTGAAGGCGTAAATCTCCTCTGCCGGCACGGCCTCGCGCAGGGTGCGGGAGAGCTGCGAGAGGATCAGCTGGTCATCATGGATGATGGTTTGCACGACGGCCACACCGGGGTAGCCGCCGATGTAGAACTCGCTCGCGCCGGGTTCGGCGGAACGGTTTAGGGGGAACTGCCCGATAGGCGTTACCGGTAGGGAGGGGTTGAGTTGAGCGAGAAACTTGCGGCCGAAACCGCGGTCAGCCTTGGGCTCTCCGCGGAGAACCTCGGCGGGATCGGCGGCGGTGACGTACCAGAGAGTGAGAACGGCGCTTTGGGTATCCACGGCAGGCTACTCGTTAATCGCGGGGGCGCTTGGTAGAGGAACGAACGCCGAGCAGCACATCCTCCCAGTGCGGGGTGACGGCCTTGCGGCGGCGCTTGGCAGGCTTGGGTTCCGGATCCGGGTTCTGGAGGAAGTCCTCGTCTACGCCCGATTCCTTCTCCTCCGGCTGTGCCGCCGCGCCCTCGTCGCGGGCATCTGCGTTTTCATCGGCGCCGGTTTCGGCGGGGTGCTCCCCACCGCGCGGGGAGGGAAGCACGGAAGGCTCGGCAGTGACGTCGGCCTCCGCCTCAGTGTTCTCATTTGCGTTGCCGGTGTAGGAAGACAGTTCCGTTACGCCGGGGGCTCCAGCGCGCGCGTCCTCGTTGACCTCTCGGCCCTCGGCGTAGTCACGCCCATCGATGGCTTCGTCATAGCGCTCGCCACGGCCCACGGAGGTCAGCGAACGCACCGGCTGCACGAAGTCCGGGTCCGTCAGGTCTGCGGCCACGGAATTGCGTGCCTCCACCGTGGCCGGGGAGGACATCGTCTGCTTGAAGGTCCACTCCGCTTCGTTGGCGGAAAGCCCCGTCTTCCACGTGATGCGCAGGATCCACGGTTCACCTTGATGGCGGTAGGCGTCCCATGTTGCCTCCGACAGCGAGTGCCCACGTGCGGCGAATGCGGTGGCCAGGATCTCCCACAGGGTGAGCTTGGCCGGGCCATCCTCGCGGATGGGGTGCGCCTGCTTGGCGACGTCCGCAATGCGCGCCCGCTCCAAAAGCACCGGGTGCGCAAAAGGCTCGATGCGGGATTCCGGAACGTCGAGCTCCTCGGCGATCTCAGCGGCGCTGGCACCGGCGCGGATGCGGGCTTGAATCTCATTGGGGCGCAGGCGGATTTCTTGCGCCTGCTGCGTGTGCTGAGTCTGCGGAGAGGAAGGGGAGCCACCAGAAGATGGCATCACGGTGTGCAAACCAGCAGAGCGCGAAGCCTGTGCAGAAGTGGGGGAGGAATCGTCGGTGGCGTTCCCGGCCTCGTGCGTGGTGTGGTCGGATGCCTCTTTCGCGGAGTCGGAGTCGGCGGAGTCGGCGGGAGCGAAAAGCTCGCGAAGCTCGTCGGTGACCTCGAGGAAGAACTCCTCACCATCCTCGGCCCGGAGGACGAGCGAGGTGTCAGTTGAGTCGCTGGGTGCGAGGAAAATCTCGCGCATGATGGCGCTCCTTAGCCTGGTAGCGGACATGTGATGAAATCCACTTTACCCAGAACATGCCCCGAACTCTGGCAAGAGCGCGGGGCATGTTGTATGACTCAACACATAGGTGCAAACAAAGTTGTTGCGTGGTGCAAGGAGTGGCGGGCGAAGGCTATCGGTTGTCCAAAACGTAATCGATAGCCTTGGTGAGCTTGGTGACGTCCGCGGAGTCGATCGCCGGGAACAAGCCCACTCGCAGCTGGTTGCGGCCCAGCTTGCGGTAAGGCTCGACGTCGAGAATGCCGTTGGCGCGCAGCGTCGCGGCAACCGCAGCTGCGTCGACGGAGTCCTCGAAGTCGATGGTGCCCACCACGAGGGAACGTGCGGCAGGCTCGGCCACGAAGGGGGTGGTCTCCGGGCGGGACTCTGCCCAGTTGTACAGGATGGAGGAGTTCTCCGTGGTGCGCTTGACCATGCCGTCGAGGCCGCCGTTGGCGTTCATCCACTGCACCTGATTCTCCAGCATGAGCAGCGTGGCCACAGCTGGGGTGTTGTAGGTCTGGTTCTTGCGGGAGTTGTCCACGGCGGTCTGCAGGTTGAGGAAGGGTGGGATGAAGCGATCGGAGGAGTTAATCTTCTCGATGCGCTCGAGGGCTGCCGGGGACATGGCCGCCAGCCACAGGCCGCCGTCGGAAGCGAAGCACTTCTGCGGGGAGAAGTAGTAGACGTCGGCATCCGACATATTCACGGGCAGGCCGCCGGCGCCGGACGTGGCGTCGACGACGACGAGCTGCTCCGCGTTTTCGGGGTTGGGGCGGGTCACCGGAACCATGGCTCCAGTCGAAGTTTCGTTGTGGGCCCACGCGATGATGTCGGCGCCTTCGGCATCAGCTGCCTTCGGATCAGGTGCGGTGCCGACCTCGGCTTCGGTGACGAGCGGGGCGTCGAGCCAGGGGGCGGCGGCTGCGGCTTTAGCAAACTTAGAGGAGAATTCGCCGAAGCTGAGGTGGGCGGATTTCTTCTCAATCAGGCCGAAGGTCGCCGCGTCCCAAAACGCGGTGGCACCGCCAAGGGAGAGGACAATTTCATAGCCTTCTGGCAGGGAAAACAACTCGGAAAGCCCTTCGCGGATGGAACCGACGAGGTTCTTGACGGCTGGCTTGCGGTGCGAGGTGCCAATGATGGTGCTGGCACCCGCGGTGATTGCCTCAATTTGGGAGGGGCGGACCTTCGAGGGCCCGCAGCCAAAGCGGCCGTCGGTGGGGAGGAGATCTGCTGGCAGGACGAGTTCTGAGTTGCTCATGTGGGCAGTGTAGCCTAATTTCGTTCGCGCATTAGATACTTTGCCAGGATTGCCAATGTTGGCAGAGTCACAGGTTTTGCTAGAGTGTGAAGAGGTTTAGATCTGTCGCGCCGGCTGCGGTCGGCGTTGAACATTGAGGAAAGGAATATACGTGGCTTCTGAAAAGAACAAGGTTGTACTGCAGTACCCCGGCGGCGAGTACGAGATGGACATTAAGCAGTCCACGGAGGGTGACTCCGGCTTCGATATTGGCAAGCTCCGTAACGAGACCGGCCTAGTCACCTTTGACCCGGGCTATGCGTCTACCGGCTCTACCGAATCCAAGATCACCTTTATTAATGGTGAGGAAGGCATCCTCCGCCACCGCGGCTACGACATCGCGGACTTGGCTGAGAACGCCACCTTCAACGAGGTGTCTTACCTGTTGATCAAGGGCCACCTGCCCACCGAGGATGAGCTGTCCAAGTTCAACAACGAGATCCGTCACCACACCCTGTTGGATGAGGACTTCAAGGCAGCCTTCAACATCTTCCCGCGCAACGCGCACCCGATGGCTGTTCTAGCCTCCTCCCTCAACATTCTTTCCGCCTACTACCAGGACCAGCTCAACCCGCTGGATGAGGAGCAGCTGGATAAGGCAACCGTCCGCCTGCTGGCTAAGGTGCCGATGTTGGCCGCTTATGCTTACCGCGCATCGCAGGGTAAGCCCTACATGTACCCGGATAACAAGCTCAACGCGCGCGAGAACTTCCTGCGCATGATGTTTGGTTACCCGACTGAAGATTATGAGGTCGACCCGATCGTGGCCAAGGCTCTGGATAAGCTCCTTATCCTGCACGCTGACCACGAGCAGAACTGCTCCACCTCCACCGTCCGCATGATCGGCTCCGCTCAGGCCAACCTGTTCGTTGCTATCGCCGGTGGTATCAACGCCCTGTCCGGCCCGCTGCACGGTGGTGCTAACCAGGCTGTTCTGGAGATGCTCGAGGATATCCAGAACAACCACGGTGGTGACGCAACCGACTTCATGAACCGCGTGAAGAACAAGGAAAAGGGCGTTCGCCTCATGGGCTTCGGCCACCGCGTGTACAAGAACTACGACCCGCGCGCGGCCATCGTCAAGGACACCGCTCACGAGATCATCGATCACCTCGGTGGCGATCCGATGCTGGACCTGGCTATGAAGCTCGAGGAGATTGCGCTGAACGACGACTACTTCGTCTCCCGCAAGCTCTACCCGAACGTCGACTTCTACACCGGCCTGATCTACCGCGCCATGGGCTTCCCGACGGACTTCTTCACCGTCCTCTTCGCCATCGGCCGCCTGCCGGGCTGGATTGCTCAGTACCGCGAGCAGCTTGAGCTCAACACCAAGATCAACCGCCCGCGCCAGATCTACACCGGCGAGACCCTGCGCAAGGTCACCCCGCGCAGCGAGCGCTAAACGGTAGCCTGAACGGTGGTCTTTAACAGGCCGCCGTGGCTTGACGTATAACCCATACGCTGGGTTTCTAGGGCCGAGCCCCGCATCTCCGCTTATACTGGGGAACGTTGTGGCTCGGCCCACGCGTATGCGGCCAGCAAAGAAGAAAATAATCCAAGGAGGATAATCCCCAATGGAAAAGCCCGTAATTGAGCCGGCAACGGAGCCTGCTCCCCAGGACCTTGTCATCGAAGACATCGTGGTGGGTGACGGTGCCGAAGCCCAGCCGGGCGGCTTCGTTGAGGTCCACTACGTTGGTGTTGACTACGAGACGAACCAGGAGTTCGACTCTTCATGGGGCCGTGGCCAGTCCATCGAGTTCCCGCTGACCGGTCTCATCGCCGGCTGGCAGGAAGGAATCCCGGGTATGAAGGTCGGCGGCCGCCGCAAGCTGGTCATCCCGCCGGAGAAGGCCTACGGCCCGGCCGGTGGCGCACACCCGCTGTCGGGTCGCACGCTGACCTTCGTCATCGATCTCATCCGCGCCTAGGGGAGAGGGCTTAGCCCTTTCTGTTTCCCTAAACGACGCCCTGCCCGGCCGTGCACTACTGCACGGCCGGGTAGGGCGTTTCGCATGCGTAGGTTTGGGGTAAAGCGCTGAGGAGCTATGCTTCGCCCCCACAGGAAGTTAAAGTGCGGCACAATGGGGGACATGAGTGTCCCACAAACCACGTTCAATGATGACCGCGAGATGCCGCTGATGGGTCTCGGAACCTACAAGCTGCGCGGAGAGGATCTCATCCGCTCCGTGCGTGAAGCCATCGATCTGGGCTACCGCCACTTCGATACTGCGACTCTGTACGAGAATGAAGAAGAACTTGGGCAGGCACTGAATGAGGCCATGAAGGCCGGTGACGTAACCCGGGATGAGCTGTTTATCACCAGCAAGGTCTGGCACGACCATCACGGCAAGGACAAGGTAGGCCAAGCCTTCCGTGAATCCTTGGACAAACTGCAGCTGGACTACCTTGACCTCTACCTCATTCACTGGCCGTGGCCGCAGGGTGGGCTCTATGTGGAGACGTTCGAGGAGATTGCCCGCATGCAGGGCATGGGTCAGATTGCGTCGATTGGCGTGGCCAACTTCTATGAGGAAACCTTGCAAACCCTGATTGATGAGACCGGTATCGTCCCAGTTCTCAACCAGGTGGAGCTGCACCCGGGCTTCACCCAGCCGGAGCTGCGCGAATTCCACGCCAAGCACGGCATCGTGACGGAGGCTTGGTCGCCGTTGGCACGCGGCGTAGTGCTCAACAACCCGGTGGTTGAGTCCGTCGCTGAGAAGCATGGCATCACTGCCGGACAGGCGGTGCTGGCGTACCTGCTGAACAAGGGAATTTCTGTTATCCCGAAGTCCAGCCGCCGGGAGCGCCTTGCAGAAAACTTCGCTGCCGCAGAGGTTGAGCTTACGTCCGAAGACGTAGCGGCTCTTGATGCGCTTGATGGCCAGGAAGGCTTTGGCCGTATGTTCAAGGACCCGCGAGAGTTCCCTGGCGCCTAAAGCCGAAACACGTGGGGCGTATCAAACGCCCGCGAGCGGTGGAGCCCGCCTTCAGTGCCTTGCTCTTTCTTCTTACATCGTTAGGGGAGAGGGGGAGGACGTTGAAGGCGGGCTTTGTTGTGTGCTCAGGGGAGCGGGAATCGTGAGGGGTGGGGGAGTGAAGATCTGTGAAAGACTCTGTGAAGTTTCGGTTTGCTAAATTAGATTCTTCCTTTGGAATCTCCTGTGGGGGTGCTAGCAGCGAGATAGAAATCCCTTGTAGTTGCAGGGGTAGGGGGTAGCGAAAGTGTATGTTATTAACTTTTCTTGGCAGGATTTACAACCTTGCAAGAGTGGTTAGGTAACTTACTGTGCAAGGCAAAACGTGATTGAAGACACTACCCCTTGTCTCTTACCGCGGTTTGTGGAGAAAAGACTCCTTGTAAGGAGAGCGACATGACTGACGCACCTGCTTCGATTAACTCGCGCCGCGAACCTACGCCGCAAGAGTTCATCGAGATGCGTGACAGCCCGCAGTTTGCCAAGCTGCGCAGCGCGTACCGCAAATTCACCTTCCCCATGACTGTGGCGTTCTTTGTGTGGTACGTCCTCTATGTGCTGGCTGCGGTCTTTGCCCCCAGCTTCATGGCCATAGAACTTGGTGGCGGTTGGAACATTGGCCTTGTCTTCGGCCTAGCCCAGTTCCTGACAACCTTCATCATCACGTACATCTACGTCAACTACGCCAATAAGAACATCGAGCCGCAAGCAGCGGCCATTCGCCAGGAACTGGAGGGCTAAACAATGCAGACCATAACCTTGGCCGCAGCGGAATCCTCCGCCGGCAACCCGATTCTGAATATCTCAGTCTTCGCCGCCTTCCTTGTCGTCACCATGTACGTGGTGCTTCGCGCCGGCAAGTCCACGAAGGAAGCCTCTGACTTTTACACCGGCGGTGGTAGCTTCTCCGGCCGGCAGAACGGCCTTGCTATCTCCGGCGACTACCTGTCCGCCGCGTCCTTCCTGGGCATCGTCGGCGCCGTTGCGCTCAACGGCTACGATGGCTTCCTCTACTCGGTCGGCTTTTTCGTCGCCTGGCTCGTTGCGCTGATGCTCGTCGCGGAGCCGATGCGCAACGTTGGCCGCTTCACCATGGCGGACGTGTTGTCCTTCCGCCTTAAGCAGCGCCCGGTGCGCGTGGCAGCTGCGATTTCGACCCTGTTCGTGTCGCTGTTCTACCTCATCGCGCAGATGGCCGGCGCAGGCTCCCTCGTGGCCGTGCTCCTGAATATTCACGATTTCAAGTGGCAGGCCGTCGTCGTCGGCATCGTGGGCATCCTCATGATTGTCTACGTTCTTGTCGGTGGCATGAAGGGTACGACCTACGTGCAGATGATCAAGGCCGTGCTCCTGGTAACCGGCGTGGTCATCATGTGCATCCTCACCTTCGTCATGCTCAAGGGCGGCTTCAGCGCACTCTTTACCCAAGCCATTGATATGCACGCTAATTCCGAAGCTATCAAGGAAGGCGGCTACGAAGCCTCCCAGATCATGGAGCCGGGCCTGAAGTACGGAAAGAACCTCACCACCAAGCTTGACTTCATCTCCCTGGGTATTGCCCTCGTTCTCGGCGTTGGCGGCCTGCCGCACGTTCTCATGCGCTTCTACACGGTGCCGACCGCGACCGAGGCTCGCCGCTCCGTTACCTGGGCCATCGTCATCATCGGTGCCTTCTACCTCATGACCCTGGTCCTGGGCTACGGCGCTGCCGCCCTGGTTGGCCCGGACCGCATCCTCGCCGCACCGGGTGGTGCTAACTCCGCAGCACCGCTGCTGGCCCTGGAAATCGGTGGCTCCATCTTCATGGCGGTCATCTCCGCGGTGGCCTTCGCTACCGTTCTGGCTGTTGTCGCCGGCCTCGCCATCACCGCGTCAGCCTCCATCGCGCACGATATCTACCACTCTGTCATCCGCAACGGTGAATCCACTGAGGCTGAGCAGGTCCGCGTCTCCCAGATCACCGTGGTTGTCCTGGGCATCGTCGCCATCATTCTGGGCATCCTGGCCATGACCCAAAACGTTGCCTTCCTGGTGTCCCTGGCCTTCGCGGTCGCGGCATCCGCTAACCTGCCGACCATCCTGTACTCCCTGTACTGGCGTCGATTCAACACCGCGGGCGCTGTCGCATCGATGTACACCGGTGTTATCTCCTGCTTGGTACTCATCTTCCTGTCCCCGGCGGTATCCGGTTCCCCGACCTCGATGTTCCCGAACGCCGACTGGTCCATCTTCCCGCTGTCCTCCCCGGGCCTGGTCACCATCCCGCTGGCCTTCTTCGCGGGCTGGATCGTCTCCATCATGACCCCGCCGGACAACCTGGAAGAGCTGTCCGCAGAGATGGAGGTTCGTTCCCTGACCGGTGTGGGTGTTGAGGCTCCGGTGGACCACTAAAACACCTAAAACGCTACGTTTCGGACGGTAGAGAGTAGACTCAGGTTCTGTGTTTTACTCTCAGCCTTCTCACAGGGCGGTGTCAGCGCGAGCTGGTGCCGCCCTTCTGGCGTGCGTGCTCGGAGCAGCGAGTCTCGCTGCATGCTCACCAGCGCATGAAGAAGACTTCACGGCTGGCGGTTCAGCGCAGACCAGCGCAAGCAAGCCTGGTCCCATCACACATAGGAAAGGGCAGCTGCAGCTGGCAGCTGTCCCGGACTCAGTAGGTCAGTTCCTCAAGGGCGATGAGTCCAAGGCCATCACGTATTACCGCATTGAGACGGGCATGCACATGGGCTCGACCACTGAACACCAGCCGCGCTATGCGCTGAGCTTGATTAAGCTCTACATCGCAACCTACGTGCTGGAACGCGGGTCTTTCGAGGACAAGTACCTAGCGTTGGATATGGTTGCTGATTCCTCTGACGAGAGTGCCGCACAGCTCTTTGAGAAATATCCGCGATCCATCGATGCCATTGCTAAGGAATATGGCTTGGAGTCCACGTCCGCGGGGGAGGACTGGGGGCATTCCATGACCTCTACGTACGACGTTGTGAGGTTCATTGTTCAGCTCATGGAGGATGATCCGACCCATCCTGTGCTGGTAGCTATGTCCCACGCCGATGCTGTATCTGCCGACGGATATCAACAGAACTATGGCACCGCGAAGCTGAGCGACGTCGTGGGCTCTAAGTGGGGATGGTCGGACAGCAAGGATCGTCATTCCTCGGTGTCTTTTGGAGAGAACTTTGTCGTGGCTGCATCCATCGAAGGAAGCGCTCAGGAACTCACGTCTTATGTACGCAAGGAGATCACCGGTAAGAACCTGGTGAAGGGCAACAACCTGAACAAGGAGGCGCTGGCTAATCCTGGTGCTGTTGCCACGCGCTTGACGACGTCCAGCGCTGCGCCCACTGCGACCTCCACGACAGCGACGCCGGCTGCCGCGACATCTTCGGAGCCGTCTTCTTCTGCGCCGTCCTCTCAACCAACGTCTAGAACGTCGGCCTCGAAGACCTCTGCGGCACGGTAGGGGACTGCGCCGCAGCAGGGCATTTAGCCCATGGACTTGCGCACGGTGTTGAGGATATCCACCGCGCCGCGGACTTGGTCATTGCTGATGGAAGAACCAGCAATGGTGATGCCATCGCTGCTCACACTGGAGCCGCGACCAGTGGGATCCGGCAGGGTGATGTTGGGCAGCGGGATGTTGTCCGGCACGCTCGGGATGTCCTTGACCTTGGGCGGTGTCACCGCGCCTTGGCCCGGGGTCCACTGACCCCAGTCATTGGCGTAGACGGTGTTAATATCGCAGGTCACGCCGTCGATGGTGGCCTGGTTCTTGGCTTTTTGGTGGATGGTGGTGCGCGGGTGAATCTTGCCGCCCGAGCCCCAATCGTGCATCCAGTAGAACTGGCCAATGTGGTCGTTGACGCACCAGTCGATGACGTTGTAATTGCCGTACACGCCGGTTTGGTAGCCGGCCGCGCTCAGCGCCGTCGAGAAGGCCTTGAGGTAGGGGCGGATTTGGTTCTCATACTGGGCGCGGGTGGGGTTGTCATCGATCGCGATGTAGATTGGGCGGCCCGTCGGCCCGCCAGCGGCCTTGTGAATAGCGATGGCCTGCGGGGCGTGGACGGCGGCACCCGCCGCACCGTTGAGCCAGTCGGCGGTCTCGGCGCGGCCGAACTGGTAAATGGAGGCGGTCTTCAGGCCGACAGCGGCATTGGCCTTCGTTTCCGCCAGCGTGACGGGTTTGCCCTGCATCCAGTTAGCGCCGGGGCGGCGCTGGGAAACATAGCGAATGGCGCCGAGGTGGCCGGCGGCCTTGATGGCGCGCGCAGAAGGGACACCGGCGGAGAAGTCAATGATGGTGCCCACAGCTGGACCCACGGCGAGCGCAGCGGGTGCTTGGCTGCCGATGGCACCGGCGGTCAGCGCGAGGGCACTGGCTTTGATAAGGGAACGGCGGGACAAAGACATGATGGAGTTCTCCTAGCGAGGGTCAAGTGGGCTGACAAAGATGGGGCCGAAGAAAGTATCTGAAGTCACTTTAGCCACGATGGTCTAAAATTGCACCACAATTAGTATGGGTGGGTGCACAGGTGCGCCTCGCAGAGCCATAAACGTGCACGGAGCCCCATAAGACGGAGGAATAAGTATGGCTGAAGAGCTGAGAATGCGTTTCATTCAGGGCGACAGCGTGTTCCGGCTGAACCACCAGCAGTTCAGCGATGCTGAGGTGCAAGCGGTGCTTCAGGGTTACATCGAGAACTGCCGTCGGAACTCTCAGTGGATCCTCGATACCCGTGAAGAAGGAAACACCCTCGTGGTGGAGCATCTTTTCCCCGCGGAAGAATTCATCGAGGCGAATAATGGCCGCCTGCATATCGATGAGGCTTTCGTCGAATCACTGCCCCTGACGTACCCGATCGTGTTTGAGATCCGCTCGGGCTACCTGCGCATCCACAAGCCGCTAGCCAATAAGTACGGCGCTCTCCTGTCTGACTTCATTCGTGGCTTGTGGGAAGTGTTGCTGCAAGGTCAGATGCACTACCTGTGGGATCACGGCTTTGCGCAGTGTGGTGGTGTGGGAACGATACAACTCAACGCCTATGGGCTGCTGGAGCCGGACGAGCCGCTCATTGGGTTTTACCGGGTAGACGTCGATATGCAGCACGAGGCCTGGGTGTACATCACCCCGCAAGGGCTCATCCTGGTTTTCGACGATGACGACGTCCTTGCCTTCGACAAGGTGGACATGCGCAATCCCTCGATTCCTTCAGGAGTCTTTTCTTTTAGCATGCTCAAGGCTGAGGTGGTTGGAACCGGCGGCGGCAAGACTATTAAAACCTCAATGAGTCCAAAGGATCTTGGGGAACTGGACCAGGCTCGGACGGATATCCGCACCATGTTGTCCTCGCCACACCAAGGGCAGCCGCGCCGTATGGTGGATCCGAACCCGCTTCCCTGGATCGTGGTGGACGGCGAAGAGCTGGGCTATATGGCACAGGCGGATCTGGAGCGCTACCGCCGCCAGCGCTCCGATGCCGGGCACAACCCATTCGGGGATGGCTCCCACACTATGCAGCAAGCCATGGACAACCCCTTCGTTGAATCGTGGGAGGAGAACCCTTCGCGCGACGATAACCCTTTCGCTTAAAGCGCTCTAAAGGCGCTTAAAGCGGAGTGGGCTTAGGGCTGGGTCGTGCGGAACGTGACGTTGGTGGGGTTTTCTACCGTGCGGGAGACGGTGCAGTCCTTCTCGTGGGAGATGCGCACGAGGCGCTCCACCATGGACTGGGCCTGACGGCCGGCATCGGTATCGGGGAAGCGGAGGGAGAATTCCACGTTGACGTCGCTAAGCCTTGAGGCGCCGTCCTCGTTGACGCGGGTGCCTTCTACGTGGACGTCGAAAAGCTCCGGCTCCGTGCGCCGGGAGGTGACCACGTCGACGTCCACGGCCGAGCAGCCCGCCACGGCAGCGAGCAACAGCTCGACCGGACTTAGCAGTCCGTCGCCCGTGCCGAATTCGAGGGTCGCGCCCGCAGTGTTCGTGGCGCGGTAGCGACCGGTATCAACGCGGGTGACGTCGACGTTGTATTTCTTAGTGATATTGCTCATGAGCGTTCATCCTAGCGGCGGGTAATCATTTAAACGTGCGTTCATGCGGTCGTTACGTGAGGGAAAGCTATGGAGAATACATTTCTTATGTCTCTTTTGGCTTTATTCACTGTGATTGGAAGAACTATGGCTTCTCGCCGCCTGCTCGGCACCGTGGTCACCGCCTCGGTGGCCGGTACGTTCCTTATTGTCCCTGCTTCTGCCGATGAGTCGGTGGAAGGCCTAGGTTCGCGCTTCAGCATCGGTGTGCTGCCGGATACTCAGTTCTATTCCCGTTACTCCACCCCGGAAACCGGCAACCTGGCGCAAGCGCGCTACGGTAGCGAGCCTTTTAAGGCGCAGACCGAGTGGCTGGTGAAGAACCAGCAGGCGCTCAACATGGACTTCGCTACCCACCTCGGTGACGTGGTGGACCAGGCGGACGTCGAGGGGGAGTGGAAGGTTGCTGATGAGGCGATGAAGGTCCTCGATGATTCCGACCTGAACTACTCCATCTTGCCGGGCAACCACGACATGATTGAGGATAAGTCAGCGCACCCGTACGACGTCTACTTCAGTGCCGAGCGCGCCAAGACCGCCAACCCGGAAACCTTCCAAGAGCGCCACACCGCGGTCAACAATGACTCCGAGTACCACATTTTTGAGGCCGAGGGCCAGAAGTACCTGGTCCTGGCGCTGGGCTGGCGCGCGGATGATGCGGCTCTGGAGTGGGCGCAAGGCGTTCTCGATGCGCACCCGGACCTGCCGGTCATCCTCACCAGCCACGAGGTGCTCAACCTCGATGGTGCTGGCGAGGTTTTCTACTCCGATGACTATGGCCAGGGCCTGTGGGACAAGTTCATTAAGAAGAACGACCAGATCTTCTTGACCATGGGCGGCCACCACCACGGCGCGGGCTACCGCGTGGACAAGAACGATGCAGGCCACGACGTCATCGGCATCCTGCAGGACTACCAGATGGCTTACCAGGGCGGTAACGGTCTGCTCGGCGTGCTCGAGTTCGACCTGAGCGGCAATGAGCTGGAGATGACCGCCCTGTCCCCGTGGGTCGCGCAGAAACCAGCGAAGGAGCTCACGCAGTTCGACAAGCTCATCCTCGACGGCACAGGCGATAGCTACCACGTGCCGCTGAACTTCAAGGAGCGTTTCGCTGACTTCGCCCCGGACTGGACCATTGGCGATGAAAACGACCCGGACCTCGGTCAGAAGGCCCGCGACATCGCTGAGGAAGGCTACACCCCGTACACCATCCCGAAGGACCAGCTGCCGGAGGGCCCGAATGACTTCGTGAAGTCCGACAAGACCGTCTTCCACTGGCGCCCGGGGCAGACCAAGAACACGGACGGCAAGCAGCTTGCCGACGGCGACGTGGCCACCGAAGGCGCAGTCATTCCGGATGTCTTCGGTGCTGATGGTGCCGGTGACCTCGTTCGCGAGGGTGGTCCTTCCAACACGGGTGAGCGCATCACCTACACCAAGGACCACCACCCGTTGTCCTCTGATTCTGGCTCCCTCTACTGGTCCGACCCAGCTGGCAAGCTCGCGATGGCAGAGTTTCGGTCCAAGGAAGGCGCGGAGATCAACAAGGTCGATACCTCCGAGGGCTACACCTTTGAGTCCTTCGTGAAGATTCCGAAGGACTTCAACGGCTCTGAGCACGGCTGGGGGAGTGCGCTCTCCCGCGACTCCAGCATCGCCGAGCTTGTCGACGGATCCGAGGACACCGACCCCACCGTCATGTTCGGCATTTCTAACCTCCGTGAGCTGCGCTGGTGGGCGGAACCGAAGGAAGGCGAAGGTTCGACTGTCTGGTCCCACGAGGTTCCCACCGAGGAGTGGATGCACATCGCCGTAGTCAACAAGCCGGATTCCGACACCGTAGAGATGTTCATCAACGGTGCACCCATCCTGCGCAACGCCAAGGGTGCTGAAGGCCTCCTCCCGCGCGACCTGCAGTGGGTTATGGGCGCTGGCTTTGATAGCCGCAAGCCGCAGGACCCGTGGTACGGCTGGATTGGTGAGACCCGCCTGACCCAGGGCGTTCTGGACTCCGACGAGTGGCTCACCGCGCGCCCGGCCGTGAAGGAGGAAGAGCCGTCGAGCTCCACTACGACGCCTACCGAGCCGACCAAGCCTTCTAAGCCGACCAACACGAAGGAGCCTTCTGCCGACGATATGGCTGCGGCCTTCTTCGCAGGCTCCAGCCGTGGCGCGAAGGTTATCCTCCCCATCATCGCCGTCATTGCAGTCGTCGGCGGTGCCGCCTACGGCCTCATCCCGACCATCAACCGCATCTTCGGTCTTAACATCCCGCAGCCGAAGCTGCCGCAGATCCCGGGTCTGAACTAGTTACCGTTCACCCTCCGTCCCCCGACTCACATTGAGGCGGGGGTTTTCTATTGTGATGGCCCTGGGCGGATTTTAGCGGGTTAAGGGTCAAAATGTGTGTCTGGCTCGGCGTGTCGCTGGGGTTAGATTTGGCCTTTTTGGATGCCGATTGAGTGGGTGTACTCGGTGTCGATACCGTTGTCGTAGAGGGCTGGTCGTCCTGTTTCGTGGTCGGCTTGGTTCTCGGTGTGGGTCAGGATGGATACTTTGGCGAGTTGGTCCTGGCCCCAGTGGGACTGTCTGGCGATGCGTAGTGGATCGTCGGGCAGTTCTGTTTTTAGGTACAGCCACCAGTCCAGCATTTTGCGCTGGTGTTCATTTGTTCTGCCCCGGTGAGCACGCGCAATCTCTTTCAGGCGAGCGTTAATCCCGCCTTCAAGACTGTTGGTCGTAGATTTGATGCGGGCAGGTTCTAAGACGCCTTTAGGTTGATTGATGTAGACAAAGAGCATGCCTTGGCGCCATAGATGGTTCAGACTGTTGTAGGCCTTTCGCACGTTGGAATGTGTCCATACCCATGTCCAATTTCCTGTATCAGGGTCTTTAACCCTGGTCCTCTCGTCCATCCACCTGCGGTAGACAGTGTTGAAGTTATGGAGCAATACACCCCAGTCAGCTACCTCTTCTTTAGTTCGCACTCGGGTGAGTTTCAGCGCTAGCGTGTAGATAGCTTTGCCGGCATCAGTGCGCGGACGTGAGGTTGTATAGCGGCGAACTACACGCTGTGCGTGGACAGAGGCAACGCTGCACATGTGTTGTTGACCAGCAGGTTTTTATTGCACTTGCTGTTCCTTGCCCGCCATCTGTCGTTGCGATTAACGGGGCGGGGATGCGTTCGAGCAGGCGTGTGTAATCGGGAGCGGTTTCGTGTTTGGCACCAGTGCCAAGCAACAACATGATCGAGGGTGGAAGCTACAATCAAGCATCCGCCAGCGGTGTAGGTACCGTCGAGAAATATCTGGTCATAGACTCGGCCTGTATGTGCCACGGTGGGATCCGGTACGTCAATAAGCCAGTACCATGTAAATCTGCGCTTCATAGTGGAATGGCTTACATTGTTGCGTTTAGCCAGTGCAGTTAGCGAGATTGTGGTGGTGCAATGCTCGATAAAATCCGCAAAAATTCTAGCGTTGGTGACGTCGGGGCGACGTTTGATGCCTGATGCCCCACAGGCTTTACATCGCCATCGTGTGGTTCCTTTGCTGGTAGTTCCGTTGCGTTTCATGTCGCCGCCGCAGTGGCAGCGTGGTCGATTCTTCGGCATCAAGCCACCACACCACCAGGGCCTACCACATCCAGGTAGAAACACCGGGGATTTACCGTCAAGGACAGCGATATACGGTCGTGAAGCCTATACTTTCAACAATCACACTGGACAGTGACTATAAATCACCGATCCCAGACAAACTTTCTGACCATTAACCCATTTTAGCGGACGTGCGGCAACATGGTCCGTATCGGGAACGTGGCAATCAGACCCTAGACAGCAAACCCTTACCTAAGTAAGATAAGGCTATGCAAAAGAAAGACTTCATGAATGTGCGTGCAGTTATCGCACTCGTAGCCACTCTAGCCCTAGGCGCAGGCCTTGTTGCGTGTTCTTCTGATTCTTCTTCTAAGGAAGGAAACGGAGAAAAGAAGATCGAGCGAGTTGTGGCGCTTGATTGGCGCTACGAGGAAATTCTCAAGGCCCTCGATGTGGACCCAGTGGGAATCGTGGAAATCGGTAAGTCGGAGGCACCGACCACTTTGAAAGGGCAGCTGGGTCAAGCGACCTCTGTGGGCCAGGCCAAGCAGCCGAATCTAGAGGTTATCCAGTCCTTGGAGCCGGATCTGATCCTGGCTAGCCCTACCCGTCAAGCCGATATCATGCCGCAGTTGGAAGAGATTGGGCAGACCGAATCCTACCCAGATGAGACTTACTTGGACGTGCTGGACTCGATGGATGAGATCGCGGCCAAGCTAGGTAAAGAGGAAAAGGCCAAAGAAGTCCGTCAGCGCATCGAGGACAAGATTGCTCATACCAAGGACGCGGTAAAGCCGGGGAGTCGTGCGGTCGTGGCTGGCTGGTCCAGTGAGATGCTCTATACCTGGGTCAACCCTTCCTTCCCCCAGTCGCTACTAAGTGAGGTGGGCTATGACTATGCCTTCGAAGGTGAGAAGTCATCCATCGAATCTAAGACTGATGTAGCGGAACTGACCGGCGATAAGCTCCCTGGTATGAAGGCTGACCTAGTCTTTATGTACAAGGACGTCGATGCGTTTAAAAAGACGCCCTATGCCAAGGGTAGCGGCGACATCGTAGAGGTGGACCAAGATATCTGGTCGCGCGCCCGCGGGCCGCTTTCCGCCGAGCATATGCTCGATGACATCATCGCCGCCGAAGAGTAGTGGCACCTCGAACTAAAACCAGCGCCTGCCTGGTCCTTGCAACCGCTGCCGTCGCCTTCGTGTGGTGGTGGCGGCTTCGCCATGTTCAGGTGCCAGCTGATACCCCGTGGCTGGAAGAAGAGCTGCATAGCGTGGCCTTTGACCGTCTCCTTGCCACCACGGTCGTCGGTATCGCATTAGGGGTAGGCGGGTTATTGCTGCGGACGGCAACTGCGAATCCGCTAGCCGATCCGTCCATCACTGGTGTGAACTCCGGTGCGGCACTCGGCGCAGTCGCAACAGCAATGTTTATAGGAAGCGAAACCTCGAGTGTTGACCAGTTGCCCGGTGCGCTGTTGGGTGCGGGGATTGCTGTGGGGGTGACGGTGGGCGTCGGTAAGAGCGGTGCGATCCAGCGCATGGTACTCGTTGGCGTTGCTGTTTCCGCGCTGTGTAGCGCATTGACCTCCATTTTCTTGGTAGTAGATGAAGCTCAACTGGCTACGGTGATGTCATGGCTTTCTGGTCGGCTTGCCGGTGTGCGCCTAAGCGGTATCATGCCGGCGCTGATTGCCGTGCTGGTCGTGGTTCCCTTGACCTTAGTCGGTGCAAAAACGCTGGACTTGCTCGTAGCAGGCGATGCCGTGGCTGGTGCTGTCGGCGCGAAGCCGGAGCGCATTCGGTTGGCAGCCATTGTGGCGGCGGTAGTGCTTATTGCTCCGGCCGTAGCTGCAACTGGGCCGATTGGCTTCTTGGGGTTGATGGCCGCGGCCGTAGCGTGGCGGGTGTGCGGCTCACACCACCGCATGGGGCTGTGCGTGGCTGGAATTGTTGGAGCAGCGGTGCTTTTGGTGGCCGATTCGGTTGGCCAGGCAATCTGGGCGCCAGCCGAGACCCCAGTGGGCATCGTGACTTCTTTGGCTGGCATGCCATTAGTGTTGTGGGCCGTCCATGCGCTGGGGAGGAGGAAGCATGCGGCATAAGAGATTTGTTGGGGTGCTAGTAGGACTCATCCTGGCGTTGGCGTTGAGCGCAATCATCGGCATGGGCGTCGGTGCGGTGATGAAACCGCCGGGCGAGGTGATCACCGCCTTCGTTACCGGAGAGCCGCTCATCTGGAAGTACCGCGCCCCGCGGATCTTGGTGGGAATCTGCGCTGGTATTGCCATGGCCGTCTCTGGCTGTCTATTGCAGTCCGCGCTACGCAATCCTTTGGCCGCACCAGATACGGTGGGTATTACCTCCGGCGGCGGACTCGCGGCCGTTGCGGTACTCATGGGATCAGGCGCCCTGCCGGCCCACCTGCTGACTTTCATAGCCTTTATTGGAGCGTTGGCTGGAACTGGGCTGGTTCTTCTCCTCGCCGGGCGCGGGGCAAGTGATCCGGTGCGCCTGCCGCTTACCGGGGTGGCGGTATCTTTTGGGCTGGGCGCCATCACCGAATTGCTCCTGGTGCGGGCTGCCCCAGAGGCAGGAGCGGCCATGACATGGTTGAAAGGTTCGCTTTACGCCCGCTCGCTTGGCGATGCCACCATTGTCGCCCCCTTTATCCTTCTCGCCCTAACCGTCGCGATGGTGGTGGCAAAACACCTGGATATGCTCGCGCTGGATGATTCCACCATGGCCGGCATCGGCGTGAGCACCAAGATATGGCGCCTAATAGCAGTAGCCTTAGCCGTCATCCTCGGTGCCGCGGGAGTCGCCGCGGCCGGGGTCTTGGGCTTCGCCGGACTCATCGTCCCCCATGCTGCTCGCTTGGTTGTTGGCGCGAACCTGCGCTGGCAAATACCCGTGGCAGCCCTAGGCGGCGCGGTCCTTGTGACCGCATGCGATACGCTCGGTCGCTGGGCCTTCGCCCCCACGGAAATCCCCGTTGGCGCGCTCATCGCGCTGATCGGTGCACCGTATTTCATTTTCCTATTGACTCGACTGACCCGAGTGCGAAACGGAGGCTAGACATGACACTGACGTGCAGCGGATTAACCGTGGGCTACGGTGGACCCGATGTGGTCAAGGACGTAAATCTTCACTTATCCAGCGGTCAAGTAACCGCTCTGATCGGGCCGAATGGCTGCGGCAAGTCGACGCTTCTCAAGACATTGGGCCGCCAACTTACGCCCAGCGCAGGTGCGGTGTACCTCTCGGACCAAAATATCAGCAAGTATTCCTCGCGTGCCTTTGCCCGTGAAGTTTCTTTTCTGCCACAACATCCCGTGGCTCCGGAAGGGGTATTAGTGCGTGACGTCATCGGTTACGGCCGCTATCCCTATACAGGGGCGCTAGCGACGATGCGGGCCGGAGATCATGCAGCGGTTGAGCGTGCTGCCTCGCGTGCTGGGGTGAGCGAGCTTCTCGACGCCCCCGCGGCAGACCTTTCCGGTGGTCAGCGCCAGCGCGTCTTCCTCGCTATGACTTTGGCCCAAGAAACGCCAATTACCTTGCTTGACGAGCCGACTACTTACCTCGACCCCGCGCACCAATTGTCCATTTTGGATCTGATTCGAGATCTCAATGGCGCCGGGGTCACAGTGGTCATGGTGGTCCACGATATGGTCCATGCCGCGCGTTACGCCGATAGAATCGTAGCCATGCGTGAGGGACGCATTGTGGCCGAAGGGGCCACCGAGGAGGTGATGACCGCTGAACTCGTACGCGAAACCTTCCATGTTGAGTGTTTAGAGATGACTGATCCCTCCACCGGTCGACGCTTTCCCATACCCATTTCCGTGCACGCTCCTGAATTTTCTGGAACCCTAGAAGGAAGAAGATAAATCTATTTAAAGGAGTACGTAGCAATGGCAAACGAACTAGGCCACGAAGTTGACCTGGATCGCAACGAATACAAGTACCTGGCATCTGAGGACACTGTGTCTTCGGCAGCTAACTCTGGCACCTCCGCTCGGTCCGGCGCGGCTGCAGCAGGTGCAGGGGTTGCAGCGGCAGGCGCCGCGGGCACAGCCGGCCTATCTACCGCCAGCAAGTACGAGCCGCAGAATCACGTCGTTGCTGGCGCCGACGAAGAGCATGTAGGCTCTGCCTCCGAGCAGCCGGACCTGCAGGAGAAGCTGGATGAGAACAACGCTGACTACGCGCCGAGCCAGCACATCGTAGGTGAGGCGCAGGAAGAGCACATTGGTTCCGCCCCGCAGCAGCCGGACCTGCAGGAGAAGCTGGACGAGGAGAACTCGGACTATGCGCCGAGCCAGCACATCGTAGGCGGCGCGCAGGAAGAGCACATTGGTTCCGCCCCGCAGCAACCGGACCTGCAGGAGAAGCTGGACGAGGGTAACTCTGACTACGCCCCGAGCCAGCACATCGTAGGCGAAGCAAACGAAGAGCGTGTTGCTACTGCGCCGAACCAGGACAACGTCAACGGTCAGCAGTCCTCTGAGCGCCTGGATCAGCTAAAGGACAAGGCATCCGAGGCTGGTAGCGCCGTCGGCGATGCGTTCCAGCGCGCTAAGGGCTTCGTGGAGGACAAGGCACACGAGTACCAAGAGGAGTCCACGAAGAAGGGTGGCTTCTTTGACCGCGTCAAGGGCGCTGTCCGTGATGCTCGCGAGTCCATCGAAGACAAGCGCAAGAACTAACCAGCGCTGATACTAAGCCGCTTTCCCAGGGCTCGGGGAGGCGGCTTTTGTCGTATGCGCAATCCTGCTAATCGTCTAAGGCGTGAAGGTAGAGTTGGCTAATCAGCAGGCGCCTTGGCACGTCCACAAGTGGGCGCAGGGAGGGGAGGAAGGGCTCTGAGGCGGCGTCGATAAGCAGCAGTGTGCGGCCATCGCGCAGGCGCTCCAGAGCGAAGGTCTCCTCGCCGCGCTCAAGGTGTCCGGGAAGGGTGCCGTAGGTGAACCCGCAGCGGCCGTCCTTGTGGAATACATCGACCACGCGGCAGCGAAAATCCCATGGGCCAAAGCCACGTTTCGCGGCGGCCTCTATTTGTTAGAAAGGTCGCTTGACTGATTCGGCTTCACAGTGCTTCGTGGGCCCGAAATCGCTAGGGCAGCATGTGCTTGCCCGTGCGCAAGGAACTGAAGATTAAGGAGAACCATCATGAACAACAAACTGGCGAAGGCATGGCCAACGCCGCGCAGTGGTCGCTCGTAGCCGCTACCGCATTCTTCGCTCTGAGCTTTGTCGGTGCACTTAGGGTGCTCCGTGCTGCGGGGGGGGGAGAAGGGTGCCCCCGCAAACAACGCCGATCTCGGTGCCCGCGTTAATCGCGTCCCGAACTGATTTTCCACCCGCGTGCTGCTTTGCGTTGCTGCCAGAAGTGACGGTAGATACCGGGGACATCGGAAAGCTCAGAATGCGTGCCCAGCTGGCTGACTTGCCCGTGTTCATCCAAGACTACGATTTGATCAGCAGATTTGATTGTATCCAGCTTATGGGCGATGACAATAAAAGTAGATTGCTCCCGTAGCTCGTCCATCGCAGCAAGAATGTTTGCCTCATTTTCTGCATCGAGCGCGGAGGTAGCCTCATCAAAGAGTACAATCGGCGCTTGCTTGAGAAGCGCGCGAGCTACAGATACGCGCTGGCGTTCACCACCGGATAGAAGCCGACCGCCTTCACCAACAGGAGTATGCCACCCTAGGCGGTTGGCAATAGAAGTCACGCCTGAAAGATCAGCTGCGCGGAAGACTTCCTCATCGGAGGCGTCGGGACGACCAACGCGGATATTAGCGATTAACGAGTCGTCGAAGAGGTAGACATCCTGAAAAACCATGGACAGTCTGGACATTAACTGTTCGGTTCCAAGCTCGCGGATATCTACGCCGTCAACCATCACCGCCCCGGAATCTACATCCCAGAATCGCGAAATAAGGCGCGCAATTGTGGTCTTTCCGGAGCCAGAAGGACCGACAATGGCGGTAACGGTGCCTGGTCGAGCATGGAAAGCGATATCTACCAATACTGGTTTATCGCCGTATCCAAACGTGACATTACGCAGCTCTACACTTCCCGAACCATCGCCTGGGCGCGGAGTAGTGGGTTCCGGTAGGGAAGGGGCATCGGTGATGAGCTCAGTTTCTGTGAGCGCGATACGGCCGGCATCTAAACCGACGAAAGAAGAACCCAGCTGCTCAAGCGTGCGGGTAAACCTCAAGCTGATTCCGATGATCGCAATTGTTTCTAGTGGCGATAGGGCGCCTTCAACGGCAAGATCCGCGGAGACCATAATGAGAGCCACAATGAAGATCTGCACTACTATGCCGTTGAGTAGCAAAGCTAATGTGGATACCCATAGCTCGCGTATTCGTGCTTTATGGTCGATTTCTAGCGCTTGCTCTAGTGGCGCAAAAACTTGTGATTGTCCTGCCGCGCGCAGGGCTGGTTGACGGTTAGCAAATTCTACGATGCGCTGGGAGAGCTCTTTACTCGGCCCCAGTGCGCGGTTCGATGCTTTCTCACGAATCCATGCAGCCAACTGCATCACCACGAGCGCCAATGGTGCGATGATAAGAAGGACCAAGCCCAGCTTCGGGTTCCAGAAACACGCTCCTACTAACAAGGTGACAAGTGCCGCGCTATCGCGGTATATCGTTCCTTGAATATGCGCAATGGTCTCGGCCGCCACCATAAAGCGATCTGAAACGAGGCGAGATAGGCCGCCGGTATTAGCCGGTACGAACCAGCCGAGCGGTAGCGTTGCTAATTTATCGCCCACAGTCGTGTGCGCGGCTCGGATGAAATCCAAGGCCGTGTGGTAAGAGGCCATGGTTGCGAAAAATCGTAGCGCAAAAGCTACGAGCGCAATTGCCAAAAGCGTCCACATCCATGGTGCGATCGTCGTATCCCCATCGAGTGCCTTTGTAAGTGGCACGAGCGTGAGAACGGCGAGGCCATCAAGCACGCCAACGATAAGCGATAGACAAGCATACCTTTTATTGAGCTTATGGCCTACAGGACTTTGCAGCTTTTTGACACTGCGAGTGAGTAGCGGATCACGAAGACGCGAACTAACAGGCGTAGTGGCATTAGACATGAGAATTATCCTTCATAGGCTTGAGGCAGATTATTTGGTCTGCTCCTTGGATGGACTCCGGCTTGTGGGCGATGACTAAGACGGTCTTGCCTCTGACGAGTGTGGCTAGAGCTGCTTGAATTTCTGCTTCGCAGTCAGGATCAGTTGCCGCAGTAGCTTCATCCAGGATCAAGATTGGGGAATTGGTAATGATTGCCCGGGCAATAGAAATGCGTTGCTGTTGTCCACCGGATAAAGAGGTGTCCTCACCAACAACGGTGTCGAGCCCAGCCGGTAAAGCGCGAATATCAGCAGCTATGTGCGCAGCCTCTGCGGCTTGCCAGATCTCTTCATCGCGGGCTTCTGGGCGTGCAAGGCGAATGTTTTCCCGAATACTCATACGCAGTAAGTGAGGATCTTGTAAGACGAAAGCCACAGTGCGGTACAAACTGTCGAAAGTGAGATCACGGATATCCACGTTGTTGATAGTGATTGTGCCCGAATCTGGATCCTGGAAACGCGCCAACATCGTTGCTGCTGTGGATTTGCCAGACCCGGAGGGGCCAATCAATGCCGTGACAGTGCCTGCATTTAGTTGCGCAGAAAAGTCTTGGAGGACTGGTGTGTCTGGGGCGTAGCTAAAGCTGACCTTATGGAACTCCACCTCCATGTCTTGACTATTGGCGTCGAGGCTCTTTTGGCCTTCTTTCACATGGGAAATTGTCATGACTTCATCAAGGCGCAACGCCGCATTGCCAGCGAGCTGGTAAGACCACATCATTTGGCCGACGGTTTGAATCGTGCCCGGGAGCACCAGCGCAATTAACGTTGTTGCGATGACTTCAGCGACCGTGACATAGCCACCAGCTATCAGCAGGGAACCGACTCCTAGATTGATAAGGATGAGGACAGGAACCGCCACCACAGACTCTGAGATTGCGGAAACACGCAGAAGCGGACGTACCCACTCGTAATAGAATTCCGCGAATTTTTGGGCAGCTTCGCGATATCGAGCGTGGGCTTTGCCAACGGTGCCGAAAGCCTTGACGACGGAAATACCTTCGGAGAACTCCACCGCAGTCGCAGAGACCTCACCCAGATAATTATCCATTTCCGCAGTTTTTGTGCCCATATCTTTCATTGAATATGCTTGGATTGCTAGGAAAATGGGCACAGTGGCAATAGAAAGTAGACCAAGGCGCCAATCCAAGATAAAGGCATAAACCAGAAGCGCGAGGGGCGTAAAGATCGCGGCGACCTTCTCTACAGGAGCATGGGCTGTCAGGGTGTGCAGAGTTAACGTATCGTCCTCGACGGCTTTGCGGACTTTGCCGGAATTAGTCTGGCTAAACCACGAGAGTGGTGCTTTCGCAATAGCGGTAATAATTCGGCGCCGGTTAATCCCCACCAACTTTGCATCAGCGAAGTGGGTGATTGCAAGGGCAAGGAAATAGAAGAATAGCTGGCCCAAAAATGCAGCAAGTAGCCATTTCACAATGGACGCGACGTCATCAGTATTGCCGTCGATTAGAGCATTTCCCAGTGCCACCAACGCGACGTAGGGTGCTACGGCGAGTACCGAGGATATAAGCGCGAGAAACTGTGCGAAGTAGATGGTTGTTTGCACTGGGGCCAGTAGTTTTTTTAGAGCGACCTGGCCGGCTTTTAGTTTTGCGCGAGCCTCTTCTTCCGGTGACGCACCGTGTGATTCTGGTGCGTGGGTTCCGCTTGATTCTGTGGAACTTTGTTTTAGTTCAGACATTTCTTTCTCAATTCTTGTTGATGTCAGTCATATCGATGATTCTGGTGACTGATTCTTGGATGAATTCGTGGTCATGGGTGATGACGATGACCACTGCTCCGCTTGCTGCAAGAGATCGAAGTAGCGCAGAGATGGATTGCAGTTGGCGCCAGCCCACGCCAGAGGTAGGTTCATCGAAGATGTAGATCGCTGCTTGCTCGGCTTGGGCTGAAGCTATGGCTAAGCGTTGCCGTTGCCCACCGGACAGAGACTGCGGATGCCGTTGGGCCATTCCTGCCAGATCGAGGCGATGGAGAATCTCATTGACATCGATGTGGTCCCGCTTCTTCTTTGCCAGTCCGAGCGTGACTTCTTCTTCGGTGGTGGCTGCGAATAATTGGCGGCCAACATCTTGCATCACCATGTACGCGGCACGTCTGCGGGCAGCCGCTCCTACTCGTTTGCTGTTCAAACGGAGACTACCGCCGCGTTTGGGAGAAGCAAGACCACAAATGATCCTGGCGAGGGTGGTTTTTCCAGCGCCGTTGGGCCCGATTAAGGCGGTGACTTCGCCGCTGGGGAAAAATGCGTGGTCAATGTTTAATACCTCATGTGCGCCATAAGAAAAACAGATGTTGCTTAGCTCGAGTCCGCTCCGCTGGGGATCGGCGTTTTCGAGCGTGGGTGGTACCGGCACGCTCGCGGGCAGGGGAACATGGTGTAAGCTGCGTAGCCCCAATTGTTTGCGTTCGGGTTCGTCTAAGGCATAAAACTCCTGAGCGCGGAAACTCCGCGTTATTTTTCCCTGAGTCAAGTAAATAACTTGGTCAGCGATATCTTTTAAGAAAAAGAGACGGTGATCAGCGATAATGATCGTTGTGCCTAATTCCTTCAAGCGGTGTAGCACGCGTGCAAGAATATCGATGCTTTCCATAGAGAGATTGGACGTGGGTTCATCGAGAAGCACGAGACTGCCCGGGGACACAAGCGCGCATGCGCATGCCACGGTTTGTAACTGCCCACCGGATAATTCTTTGAATCGCCGGCCCCGAAGATCGTTAATGCCTAGTAGCTCGACCGCTGATTGAATCCTCGACTCAATTTCTTTGGGATCTACACCAAGGTTTTCTAGCCCGAAGGCCAATTCTGCATTGACGCTTTCAGTGAAAAATTGTGTCCTTGGATTCTGGAATACTGAGGCGCTGAACTCGATGGCTCGGGACAGCGGTTCTTCCGCAGGGGTAAAAGCCTGGTCATCCTTTATAATAGTGATGGTGCCTAGTAGCTCTCCTGGATTGAAATGGGGGATGAGTCCGTTGATCAACTTGAGTACCGTGGACTTTCCCGATCCGGAATCACCGGTAATCAGTAGACACTGTCCTGGAGAGACAGAAAAAGACACATCAGATACACCTTGAATACCTGGCCGAGCTCCCAATGGATATGTAAAAGAAACGTTGTGGGCGTCTACACTGGTTGCGATACTGCGTTCGTTCATAAGTGGACCTCCGTGGGAAGCCAGACAGAGGCAACAACGAGGCCCAACCCAGCTAGTGCAGTTGCATCGACAAGCTTGAAGGAAAGATCGGCGGTGGTGGTTGGGCGTGCGGGTCCTCCCAATCCCCGGACAAGAGCAGAGGCAGCGAGCTCATCACCAGCGCGGACGACGGCACCTAATAAGGGGATGATCAACATCGCGGACGATTGTGTGGGCTGTGTGATCCAGCTTTTTACTCCAGGCTGGAGACCCCGAAGGACCATGGCATCGCGGATGGCTTTGGCTTCTGCCACGATGATCGGCAAAACGCGCAGGAATACCGCCGGTGGAATGGTGGCCCAGCCTGGTAAACGCAGGTCCCGCAGTGCTGAGGTCAACGTGGATGGTGTGAGAGTGAGCAAGCCGAATGTGCCGATGGACATGCTGATGACAAAACGGCTTAGCCACGAAAAAATTGCCGCTGAAAAAGCGAAAAATGTGGAGCCAGGAAGCTGTAATAGGCCCCAGTACCCTAGATAGGATAATGCAAAAGCGAACAGGCAAATAAGACCATAGTGTGGCTTTACTGTAGCTAGTGCGATGGAGCTGAAAGCGATAGAAATCAGCAGTGTCGGTAGGTGGCCGTGGCTGAGAGCTACCGCATTGATTACTAGAACAGAAAGCAGCACGGTCCGTGGATCGATCGAAGATCGATGAAGCACGCCCTGTTTTTGCAGGCTCACAGGAGACCAGCGCTTTCAAAGTGTTTGCGGCTGACGCGAACTCCGACCTTTCCTCCGATAAAGCCGACGATGAGCGCACAAATGGCCAGTACTCCAATGGTCCATGGCTGGAAGATATCCGACATGGCATCGGCATATTCTTGACCCATTTGGTCTGCGATATCGACGTAGTAGGAGTCCGTATCCAGAATTAGCGGGATAAAAGGCATAGAAATCCAGACACAGAAGACGCTGTAGGCAATAGGGAAGGATTTGGCAATACTGAGGTGGCTTTTTGTAATAATCAAATCCGCGATAAACCCTAGAATTATGCTTCCCAGCAGGGTCCAGAAGTAGTGTCCGGTGAGCATGAATGCTAGTCCGTTAATACCACCGACGAGGGTGAAAGCACCCATTTTGGGCGTGCGGGCGGCATAAAGCGCTAGCACGATTCCGTTTGCGATTGCCGCGATGAACCATCCAATAAACATGAATTGTGGTCCTGCGAATCCAATCATTCCGCTTACAAAGGTGATTACAAAGTAAAGTGCAGCAAAGATGCCAGCGTTGATGAGATCTCTGGTGTTTAAACGTGCCGTCGACCCACTGGATGAGCTTGCACTCCGTGCGGGCGTAGAGGACTGTTGGGTCATAGTAAACCTCGATTTATGAACAGCAGGAAAGGTAAGGCTTACCTAAGTTAGGTAATACTGTTTATAAAACATTTCAAGTTTTGATCTGAAGATTCACCCTTAATGGGGGTGAATGCAGATAAGTAGACATCAAACCAGACCACGACTACCGACTAAGTACCGACAAAATCGGCACCAACGGCAAGACAACCCTGCGATGGGGAGGCAAACTACGCCGCCTCTACATCGGACGCAGATGGGGCGGGGAACCAATCACCATGGTCTGCATCGACAACCACGTCGACGTCAAAATAGCCATCACTGGGGCACAAATCGCCGCCTACACACTCACCGAAGAAAAGATCTACTACAACTAGAAAGACAACGAACTCAACCCCAGTCGGGGCAACTAAAAAATCTCGAGACACCGACCGGAACGATGTCTCGAGACTTCACAGCGTGCCCCAGAGAAGATTCGAACTTCCGACACCGGCTTTAGGAGAGCCGTGCTCTATCCCCTGAGCTACTGGGGCGGGGGTGCGTTGCGCACCTAGGTAAGACTAGCAGCCCCGCGTGGGGCGGCGTTAAATGCGTCGCCTTTCGTTTATTCGCCGGCCAGCTCCGCGTACTTGGCGCGGACCTCGCTGGCGGAAGGGTTGGTGGCGTGGGTGCCGTCGGAGTAGAGGACGGTGGGCACGATGCGGTTGCCGTCGTTGACGGACTCGATCCAGGCGTTGATGTCGGCGGTGTCGGGGGAATCCGCTTCGACGTTGACGAGCTCGTATGGGGTTTCGGTGCGGTCCAGGTTTTTGATCAGCTTGGCACAGAACGGGCACCAATCGGCGAAGAAGATGGTGACGTGCTCAGTGGTTTCGGGAGTGGCAACGTTGGTGCTCATTAAGCAGCAGCCTTTCTGTCGTAGGTGAGGAAACGGTATTTCATCGGCAGCTCGCTGGGCGGCTGGCCGGGAATGGTGAGGTGGCCTGATTCGGAGGTCAGCCAGTCACTATCGGCAGATAGGCTGAATTCCTCCGGAACGCTCGGGGCCAGGACGGCATCTGCGCCGTAGGCATCGCCGACTTGTACACCCATGAGGGTGAGCTCGATTGTATCCACGCGGTCGAGGGCGGAGCTATAGAGCTGGCCGCCGCCGATGATCCAGGCGTCGTCAAGCGTGGCGTGAAGTGCGGCGTCGAGGTTGTCCACCACGGTGGCGCCCGCAGACCACTCGCCGGGCTCGCGGCGGGACAGCACGATGTTGTCCCTGCCCGGAAGTGGGCGGAACTTGGGGGTGAGGGATTCCCACGTCTTACGGCCCATGATGACGGGCGCGCCCATGGTCACTTCCTTGAAATGCTTGAGGTCCTCCGGCACGTGCCAGGGCATGACCACGCCGTCACCAATGACCCCGTCGAGGGACTGGGCCCAGATTGCGCCCAGCATTAAACGGACACCTGCGCCTTGATGGTGGGGTGGGGGTCGTAGCCGATGACCTCAAAATCATCGAAGTCATAGTCAAAGAGGCTCTCAGCCTTGTGGAGTTTGAGCTGTGGGTACTCGCGGGGCTGACGGGAGAGCTGTTCCTTAACCTGCTCGATGTGGTCGTTGTAGATGTGGCAATCTCCGCCGGTCCAGATGAGCTCGCCTACCTCTAAACCTGCTTGCTGCGCAAACATGTGAGTCAGCGCCGCGTAGGAGGCTAAGTTGAAGGGAACGCCGAGGAACATGTCCGCCGAGCGCTGGTAAACCTGCATGGACAACTTGCCGTCGGCGACATAAAGCTGGAAAAGCAAGTGGCAGGGCATGAGCGCCATCTTGTCCAACTCAGAGACGTTCCACGCGGAGACCAAGTTGCGGCGGGAATCCGGGTTGTTCTTGAGCGTGTCCAGCGCGACCTGAATCTGGTCGATGTGCTGGCCATCCGGTGTGGGCCACGAGCGCCATTGCACGCCGTAGACGGGGCCTAGCTCACCGTCCTCATCGGCCCACTCGTTCCAGATGCGAACCTTGTTCTCCTGCAGCCACTTCACGTTGGAGTCACCGCGCAGGAACCACAGCAGCTCACCAATCACGCCGTGGAAGTAGACCTTCTTGGTGGTCAGCAGGGGAAAAGACTCCGCCAGGTTATAGCGAAGCTGGGCACCGAACAGGGAGAGGGTGCCGGTGCCAGTGCGGTCGCCTTTGGGAGCGCCTTCTTCCAGGACGCGGCGCAGGAGGTCCTCGTACGGAGTCTCAATCATGGTCGCCATGATAGCGCTCTTGCGCCCGTGCCACGCGCGTGGGGTTAGTACCCGCCGTTGGCCTCCGCGTAGGCGGCGGCGTGTTCCAGAATCTCCTCTGCCAGCTCCGGGCGGCAGATCAAAAGATCCGGGATGAAGGTGTCCTCGTTATTGAACTTGATGGGGGAGCCATCCAGGCGTGAACAGTGCAGGCCCGCGGCCAAAGCCACGCCCACCGGGGCGGCTTGGTCCCACTCGTACTGGCCGCCGGCATGGATGTAGCCGTCATAGTCGCCCAAGAGCACGTGGATCGCCTTCGCACCTGCGGAGCCCACGCCGACGGTCTCAAAGCTCATCTTCTCCGCGACGTAATCCGCCACCTTCGGCGGACGGTTGCGGGAAACCACGAACTTCTTTGACAGCGGGCCGGTTACCGCGCGCACGTCGGAGGACTTAAAGGTCACGCCCATGTCCGGCATGCCGACGGCCGCGTGGATGGGGGTGCCGTTTTCGACCAGAGCGATGTGGACGGCCCAGTCCTGGCGGCCGGTAGCGAACTCCTTCGTGCCGTCGAGCGGGTCAATGATCCACACGCGGTCCTTCTTCAAACGGCTTAAGTCATCGGCAGCCTCTTCCGACAGGACGCCGTCCTTGGGACGGTGCTGCTCAAGGACGCGGGAGATCCACTCCTGAGCGGCCTCATCGCCGGCATCACCCAGCGCCAAGCCGCGCAGCAGGCCACCGTTGCGCACGCCTTTGAGTATTTCGCCGCAGCCATCGGCGAGGGAGTTGGTTAGACGGGAATCAGAAATCTCAACGGTCATAGTGACCAGATTAGCGCGCGCGATACAGTAGGGCATGTCTAAAAACGTTCTGGCGAAGTTCCGCCCACAGGTGGCCGGGTGGTTCCAGGACGTTTTCGCCGCCCCCACCCCCGTCCAAGAGCAGGCATGGGAGGCGATTTCCGGTGGTGCGAATGCGCTGGTTGTGGCACCGACCGGCTCTGGTAAGACGCTCGCGGCATTTCTGTGGGCGCTGAATTCTTTAGTGGAGCGCGAAGGCCAGACCGCGCTGCCGCTGAGCAATGAACCCTCCCGCGAGGGAGCTCATGATGGCGTGAGAGTGCTGTATATCTCACCGCTCAAGGCTTTGGGCGTGGACGTTGAGAATAATCTGCGTGCCCCGCTCAACGGCATTGCCCGCACCGCCGAGCGGCTGGGCCTAGAGGTGCCGGATATTACCGTCGGCGTGCGCTCAGGGGATACCCCGCAGGCAGAGCGCGCCCGCCAGGTGCGCAAGCCGCCAGACATCCTCATCACCACGCCGGAATCGGCCTACCTCATGCTCACTTCCAAAGCTGCGGGGATTCTGAAGACCGTGGATACCGTCATCATCGATGAGATCCATGCTCTGGCTGGCACCAAGCGCGGCGTGCACCTAGCTCTGACTTTGGAGCGCCTCGGGCTTATCGCCGGGGAGTTCCAGCGCATTGGGCTCTCCGCCACGGTGCGCCCGCTGAGTGCTGTCGCGAACTTCTTGGGCGGCGACCGTCCCGTGGACATCATCGCCCCGCCCGCGAAGAAGCGCTGGCAGCTCGACGTCCACGTGCCGGTCGAGGACATGTCGGACCTGCCCACCCCGGAGCAGGGATCCCCCATCGGGGAGGCGACTGTCGACGACCCCCTGGGTATCACCCAAGGCCCCCAAGACGCCCTGCGCGTACAGGCGCAGCGTGGGGAAACGGACACACACGGCGGGGTAGGAGACTCCGCCCTGCCCACGGCGAAGTCCATCTGGCCCTTCATCGAAGAAGAGCTGTACGCCGAAATTATGGAGCAGCGCTCCACCCTTGTCTTCGTCAACTCGCGTCGCACCGCCGAGCGGCTTACTAGCCGGCTCAACGAGCTTTATGCCCAGGAGCACGATCCGGAATCCTTGAGCCCAGCGACCCGGCGCGACCCGGCCCAGCTGATGAAGCAGGTGGACGTCGCCGGGAAGGCACCTGCCGTTATTGCCCGCGCGCACCACGGTTCGGTGTCTAAGGACGAGCGCGCGTTGACGGAGACGATGCTCAAGGAAGGCACGCTCAAGGCCGTGGTGGCCACGAGCTCTCTGGAGCTGGGCATTGACATGGGCGCGGTGGAGCTGGTGGTGCAGGTGGAATCCCCACCCTCGGTGGCTTCTGGTCTGCAGCGTGTGGGTCGCGCCGGGCACTCCGTGGGTGCGGTCTCTCACGGTTCTTTCTATCCCAAGCACCGCGCGGACCTCGTGCAATCAGCACTCACCGTCGCCCGCATGGAGGAGGGCCTCATTGAGGAGATGCACGCACCGCGCAACCCGTTGGATGTCTTGGCACAGCAGACGGTGGCGGCGGTGGTGGCGTCGGCAAGCGCGAGCACGGGCAAGGGCCTCGAGGCCGACAGCTGGTATGACACCGTGCGCCGTGCCTGGCCCTATAAGGACCTAGCACGCGAGGTCTTCGACTCCGTGTTGGACTTGGTCAGTGGTGTGTACCCGTCGACGGATTTTGCGGAGCTCAAACCCCGGGTGGTCTATGACCGCGTGACGGGCGTGCTCACCCCGCGCCCCGGCGCGCAACGCGTGGCGGTGACCAACGGCGGCACCATCCCGGACCGCGGCATGTTCGGCGTCTTCCTGGTGGGTACTGGTGAGGCTGGTTCCGCGCCGCGCCGCGTGGGTGAGCTCGATGAGGAAATGGTTTATGAAACCCGGGTGGGGGATATCTTCACCCTCGGTGCGACGAGCTGGCGTGTGGAGGAGATCACGCGCGACCAGGTGCTGGTGACACCCGCGCCGGGGCACACGGGGCGTTTGCCCTTCTGGAACGGGGACCAAGCTGGGCGGCCCTATGAGCTGGGCAAGGCGTTGGGTGCATTCCGGCGGGAGGCGCTCGCGGATCCGTCGGTGGTGCGCGGTGCGGATGAGAATGCGCGGCGCAATATCGCCGCCTACCTGCGGGAGCAGAACGAGGCCACCGGGCTTATCCCGGATGAAAAGACGCTGCTGCTGGAGCGCTTCACGGACGAGCTGGGGGATTGGCGCGTGCTGCTGCACACCCCGTTTGGCCGGCCGGTGAATGCGGCGTGGGCGCTGGCGGTGGGGCAGCGCGTGGCGGAGCGCACCGGGATGGATGCCCAGGCCGTGGCGGGCGATGACGGCATCGTGCTGCGCCTGCCGCAGGGGGAGGCGGACCCGGATGCTGCGCTCTTTCTTTTTGACGCCGATGAGATTGCGGACATCGTCACCGAACAGGCGGGAAACTCCGCGCTCTTCGCCTCTAGGTTTAGGGAGTGCGCGGCGCGAGCGCTGCTTCTGCCGCGGCGTAACCCGGGCAAGCGCGCGCCTTTGTGGCAGCAGCGCCAGCGCGCGGAGCAGCTTCTCGACGTCGCCCGCAACTACCCCTCTTTCCCCATCATCCTGGAGACCGTGCGCGAGTGCGTGCAGGATGTCTATGACCTGCCGGCGCTGACGGAGGTTATGCGGGAGCTGGCGCACCGCCGTATCCGCATCGCGGAGGTCACCACGGAGCAGCCTTCGCCTTTTGCGTCCTCGCTGCTGTTCAACTACACCGGCGCATTCATGTACGAGGGGGACTCGCCGCTGGCGGAAAAGCGCGCGGCGGCCCTGGCACTGGACCCGGCGTTGTTGGCGAAGCTTCTGGGCACGGTGGAGTTGCGCGAGCTTCTCGACGGCTCCATCATCGCCGAGGTCCATGCCCAGCTGCAGCGCACCACTCCAGAACGCCAGGCGCGCACCACCGAGGAGGTCGCGGACCTGCTGCGCGTGCTGGGCCCCATCCCGGTCGAGGAGTTTGGTGCGCACGCCACGGTGCCTCTGCGCGCACTCGATGCGCTGGGCGCGCGCATTATGCGGGTGCGCATCAACGGCCGCGAGCACCTGGCCCAAGCGCTTGATGCGCCGCTGCTTCGCGACGGCCTGGGCATCCCCGTCCCGCCCGGCATCCCCTCCCAGCAAGCCACGATTACCGACGCCCTGGATCAACTAGTCAGCCGCTGGGCGCGCACGCGCGGGCCGTTTGTGGCGCGCGATGTGCAGGAGGCCTTTGGCCTGTCGGCCGCGGTGGCGCACTCGACGCTGAGTGGGCTGGATTCCATCCTGGCGGGGCATTACCGCCAGGGCGTGGAGGAGCAGGAGTACTGCGCGGCGGAGGTGCTCAAGGTCATCCGCTCGCGCTCGCTGACGGCCGCGCGGGCGGCCACGCAGCCGGTCTCGCCCGCGGCTTTCGGGCGCTTCCTCCCGGACTGGCAGCAGGTGGCGGCGGTGGGCCGGCGCCCGGTGCTGCGCGGGGTGGACGGCGTCTTTGCGGTCATCGAGCAGCTGGCCGGCGTGCGCATGCCGGCCTCGGCCTGGGAGAGCCTCATTTTGCCTGCGCGCGTAGGGGACTATTCGCCGACGATGCTCGATGAGCTGACCACCGGCGGCGAGGTCCTTATCGTGGGCGCGGGCAAGGCTGGCTCGAACGACCCCTGGATCATGCTGCTACCGGCGGACTATGCCGCACAGCTCGCCCCGCAGGTTTCTGCGGAGGAGGTGGGCTTGTCCATGCTGCAGACCCAGCTGCTGGAGGCCTTGCAGGGCGGCGGCAGCTACCTTATCTCCGATATTCAACCGCAGTTGAGCGGTACGCCCGAGGAGGTCCGCGAGGCCCTCTGGGGTCTGGTGGAGGCAGGTCTGGTCAGCCCCGATTCCTTCGCTCCTATCCGCGCGCACTTGGTGACGGGGAACGCGGGGCGTACGGCACACCGCGCGCGGCGCAGACCTTCGCGCTCGCGTCTGCGCATGGGGCGCACCTCCTTTGCACAATCGCACAATGTCTCCAGTGCGCCGACCGCGCCCGATGTGGTGGGGCGGTGGTCGCTGTCCGTGCCCGCGGCCACGGATGCGACGTCGCGTTCCATCGCGCATGGCGAGGCCTGGCTGGACCGATATGGCGTGCTTACCCGTGGCTCTGTGGTGGCCGAGGACGTCCTGGGTGGCTTCGCCCTGGCTTATAAAGTGCTCTCCGGCTTCGAGGAATCCGGCAAGGCCATGCGCGGCTATGTCATTGAAGGCTTGGGGGCCGCGCAGTTCTCCACGCCCGCGGTCATTGACCGCCTACGCGGGGTGGATGATTCCCCCGACGTCACGGGCTGGCCCTCCGGCACCCGCGAGCCGCAGACGTATGTTCTGGCCGCGACCGACCCGGCCAACCCATATGGTGCGGCGCTGTCGTGGCCCGCTACCGACGCCGGCGAATCCGCAGCCCGCCCGACCCGCGCCGCGGGCGCTTTGGTGGTGCTCATGGATGGCTTGCCGGTGGCTCACCTGACCCGCGGCGGGAAGACACTGACCACGTTCTTCAACGCTTTGCCCGAGGGCATCGAGCGCACTGAAGTTTTGGCACGGGTCCTTGAGGGGCTCAACGAGCTGGTTGCCGCCGGGCACTTGAGCAAGGTGGTTATTGAGAAGGCGAATGGGCGGCCTATCTTCGAGTCGAAGCTTGGCGGCGAGCTGCGTGCACTGGGGGCGGCACTGACCCCGAAGGGCGTGCGGATTACTGGCTCTGCCCACACCGCCTCTTCCGGCCGTGCAGGACAGCACGGCCAATCTGGAGAAGCCGCGCGCTCCACCGAGCCTTACCGTCCCGCACATCGCGGTGGGCGCCGTGCTGTCGAGGCGATGGAGGAGCTCACCTTCGATGATCCGGAGGATTCCACTGAGTCTGGTGGTCCATCGACTGCACCGGGCAGCCCAGGTGGTTTCCGCCCGCGCCGGCGGCGCCGCTGAATGATATTCACCTGCATTTCGCCCACGGGCATTCCAGAGGTCTAACCTCAAAAGCTGATAGCCCAATAGAAAAGGAGTCTAGTTTCCATGCGGCTGAAGCGCCAACTGCCCAACGTGTCCGAGCTCAAGAACCTCATGCGGTTCGAAGCACCCAACCTCGACCGCCGGGCAGCACGCCTGGCAGAGGCCGCTGATGTGTGGGATCTGCGCAAGATTGCCAAGCGCCGCACCCCGAAGGCGGCCTTTGACTACGTCGATGGCGCCGCCCGCGATGAGGTCAGCTACCGCGAATCCCGCGATTTCTTCCGCGACGTTCGCCTCATGCCCAACGTGCTCAACGGCGCGAACGACATCTCCTTGAGCACTGAGATCGCCGGCGAGCTCGCGGCCCTGCCTTTCGGCATCGCGCCGACCGGCTTTACCCGCTTCATGCATGCCGAAGGCGAGGACGCCGGTTCCCAAGCCGCCCGCGACGCAGGCATCCCGTTTACGCTCTCCACGATGGGCACGCGCTCGGTGGAGGAGGTCGCGGCCTCGCAAGGCACTAGCGGGCGCCGCTGGTTCCAGCTCTACCTGTGGAAGGATCACTCCGCCTGCCAAGAACTCATCGAGCGTGCTGCCGCCAACGGCTATGACACCCTGGTGGTCACCGTGGATACGCCCGTGGCCGGCCAGCGTCTGCGCGATACCCGCAACGGCATGCGCATCCCGCCGCGCCTGACTGCCGGCACCGTCTTCGACGCCGCGTGGCGCCCGGAGTGGTGGTTCAACTTCCTCACCACGGACCCCGTCACCTTCGCGTCGTTGACCTCGACCACCGGCACCCTGGGCGAGCTGGTCAACACCATGTTTGACCCAGGCCTCAACTTCGAGGACCTCGCGTGGATTCGCAAGCAGTGGAAGGGCACGCTCTTCGTCAAGGGAATCGTCAACCCCGAAGACGCACGCAAGGTCATCGACCTTGGCGCCGACGGCATCGTGGTCTCCTCCCACGGCGGGCGCCAGCTCGACCGCGTGGTCAACACCCTCCAGGCTCTTGAGGCCGTGCGCGCAGAGGTGGGCCCAGACGTGGAGATAATCTACGACTCCGGCATCATGTCCGGCGTCGACATCGCCATTGCGCTGGCTCTGGGGGCGGACTTCGTCCTTATCGGCCGCGCCTACCTCTACGGGCTGATGGCCGGCGGCAAGGAAGGCGTGGACCGCGTCATTGAGCTGTTGGCGGAAGAGTTCAAGAACACCCTCCAGCTGCTCGGCGTGAAGAAGATCGAAGACCTGTCCCGCCAGCACGTGGTCACCCCGTGGGAGCCGGGTGCGTTGGCATTCGGTGCGGGAAAGGATGCGCCGGTAGAGTAGGCACCCGTTTGGTGAGGAGGTTCTGCTGTGCCTGAGGGTGATTCAGTTCTGCAGCTGTCGAACCGGCTGCAGTTCATGGAAGGCCGGCGTGTGACCCATTCCTCCCTGCGCGTGCCGCGCTATGCCACCGTGCGCTTCGACGGGCTGGTGTGCGAGGAAGTCTGGCCTTATGGCAAGCACCTCTTCATGGATTTCGGCGGCGAGCTCATCCTGCATACCCACCTTAAGATGGAGGGCACGTGGGCCATCCACTATGCCGGGGACCGCTGGCGCAAGCCCGGGCACAGCGCGCGCGTGGTGCTGCAGATGGAGAATACCCCGCGCGATATTGAGTTGGTGGGGCATTGGCTAGGGCTGGTCGAGGTCTTTCCAGCCCGCGAGTTTGAGCAGCGCATGGCGCACCTGGGCCCAGACATCCTCGCGCCTGAGTGGTTAGACGGCGGCTTCGAGGAGGCCGTTCGCCGCATCGAGTCGCGCCCCGAGCGCAGCATCGGCGCGGCGCTCCTGGATCAGCGCAACGTGGCCGGCTTGGGCAACGAATACCGCGCCGAGATCTGCTTCCTGGCCGGCGTTCATCCAGCAACACCTGTAGCGCTTGTCGACGCCCCTCATATCCTCACCATCTCCCGTCGCCTCATCTGGGCCAACCGAGACTCGCCGGTACGTGTGACCACCGGCGTGAAAAGGGCAGGGGAGACCACCTATGTCTTCGGACGCAACCGTCAGCGCTGCCGACGCTGCGGCACGCTGATTGAAAAGTCCACGCTGGGTGGCGTGGACGCCGGCGGTGACGAAGGAGAGTTGGAGCGCGTCATCTGGTGGTGTCCGCATTGCCAGCCGCGTCGCTAGGCTGGGATGCATGAAGATCATTTTGAACATCATCTGGTTGGCAACTGGTGGCCTTGTCCTCGCACTGGGCTACTTTCTCCTAGGCATCCTGGCCTGCATCCCCGTCGTGACGATTCCTGCCGGTGTGGCCTCGATGCGTATGGCGAATTTCGCGCTGTGGCCTTTCGGGCGCTCCGTCATTCAACCGGTCAAAGGTACCGGTGGCATGTCTCGGTTCTCTAACGTTGTCTGGTTCCTTGTCGCTGGCCTGTGGTTGGCTATTGGCCACGTCACCACTGCAGCGGCGCAGGCCGTGACCATTGTGGGCATCCCGGTGGCTCTGGCCAACCTGAAGATGATCCCGGTGACCTGCTTCCCGTTCGGCCGCAAGATCGTGGACTCTGACCACATCCCCTTTGGCTGGGAATCGATGATTAAGCTCTAACGAGTATCTCTCCGGTTGCGGGGTTGCCTGGGGTGCCTTAGGGTTCTGAGTCATGGGGGATTTAGAAACCTACTTCTCCTACCGCAACTCGGGGATCACACTGGTGAAGCAAGCGGTAGGAGGCGAGAAGCGATTACGCGCACTCGGCGCTTCATCAGCTGACGCCGTCGAACTGGCGCGCTTAAACTACATCTACTTCGGCGCCACCAAGTTCACGGGTAAGCAACGCACGGCCCGCAGCCGAGCTTTAGAACAAGGCCATGACCTGGCCACGCTGAGCCTCATCGAGGCCTACACGAAGAAGCTGCAGAATCAGCTTCATGTGTGGAACCTGCGTGTAAAGCTCGCCGGCACGCCCGCCCACAGCATTCCCGCCGTGGCGGCAAAGCGCTTAAAGGAGCTCAAGCCCAAACGTATTCCCACGCCTGGGGTGCGCATGACCTACCGTGCTGATGGGCCGCACTCGCTGACCATTACTGATGACCCTCTGACTGTCACCGAGATGCGCGGCGTGCTGGAATCCATCAACCAGAGCAATCTGCTGGAAGCAGCCAACCACGTCTTCTTCAATAAATCCCACGGCGGAACCAAACCTGCTGTTCTCACCAGCGTGGTCGTCACCTTGGACAAGCTCGACAAAATTGTTAGCGGCGATGGTGATGACATCGTGCTTGAGCTAACTAATGGCGGCCGGATGACCGGCGCGGAGTTTCTGAACTACAAGTTCGCCGAGATCGGCTACGTAACCCTCATCCACCCCACGATCGGGCCGGTGTGGCTGCACCGGATGAAGCGTTTAGCCGGGTTTGAGCAGCGCATGATGGCCAGCGCCGAGCATCCCACCTGTGCCAGGAAGGGATGTAATAAACCTGCTGATTATGCCCAGGTGCATCACCTAGTGCCGTGGAAAGCAGGAGGTACCACCGATCCACCGAATCTGACAATGTTGTGTGCCTATCACAACGGCGTTAATGATGACGACCCAGAGAAACCAACAGGTGCTGGCTACGTGTTTAGGATTCGCGGCGGTGTGGACTACATCCCGCCCTGGGGAGAACCAATCACCGCTCAAGTGGCATATCAAGCCGCGCAACGCGGACTCGGACCGCCCGGCGGGTAAACCGCCACGCGGGCGAGCCCACAGGGTCCGCCCGACAAGTAAATCGTCACGCGGACGCCCACAGGGCATCCGCGGCCTTGGCGATCCCGCACGTCGATTGCCCGTTGAAAACGGGTGAACCCCCGACCGTTCGGCCGGGGGGGACGTCGCCAAGCAGTGCTTAGCGGTGGTTGCGGTACCAACCGATCAGAGCATCGGTCGAGCCGTCGCCGGATGCGGCCTCCTCCTTGCCGGAGACTGCCGGTGCCAGGTCATTGGCCTGCTGCTTGCCCAGCTCCACGCCCCACTGGTCGAAGGAGTTGATGTCCCAAATGATGCCCTGGGTGAAGACGATGTGTTCGTAGAGTGCGATGAGCGCGCCGAGGGCCTGCGGGGTGAGCTCCTCCGCCAGGATCGTGGTGGACGGGCGGTTGCCCGGCATTACCTTGTGCGGGACCACAACCGGGTCCACGCCCTCGGCGGCAATCTCTTCCGCCGTCTTACCAAAAGCCAGCACCTTGGTCTGCGCGAAGAAGTTACCCATGAGCAGGTCATGCATCGAACCGGTGCCGTCCGCGGTGGGGAAGTCCTCCTTCGGGCGAGCAAAGCCGATGAAATCCGCCGGGATGAGGCGGGTGCCTTGGTGCATGAGCTGGAAGAAGGCGTGCTGGCCATTGGTGCCCGGCTCGCCCCAGTAAATCTCACCGGTGCCGGTGGTGACAGCGGTGCCGTCGCGGCGCACGGACTTGCCGTTGGACTCCATAGTCAGCTGCTGCAGGTAGGCCGGGAAGCGTCCGAGGTCCTCGGAGTAAGGCAGCACCGCGTGGGTCTGCGCGCCAAAGAAGTTGGAGTACCAAACGCCGAGCAGGCCCATGAGCACCGGCACGTTCTGCTCCAGAGGCGCAGTGCGGAAGTGCTCGTCCATGGCGTGGAAGCCCTCGAGGAAACGCATGAAGTCCAGCGGGCCGATGGTGCACATGAGCGACAGACCGATAGCGGAATCAACGGAGTAGCGGCCGCCCACCCAGTTCCAGAAGCCAAACATGTTCTGGGGGTCGATGCCGAACTCCGCGACCTTCTCCGCGTTGGTGGAAACGGCAACGAAGTGCTTGGCGACGGCCGACTCATCACCATCAAACTGCTCAATCAGCCAGCGGCGTGCGGCGTGAGCGTTGGCCAGGGTTTCCTGGGTGGTGAAGGTCTTGGAGGCCACGATGAAGAGGGTGGAGCCGGCGTCGAGGCCGTCGAGAGTCGCGGCGAGGTCCGCCGGGTCGACGTTAGAAACGAACTCCGCGCTGATACCCGCTACCTCGTAGGAACGCAGCGCCTTGGCAGCCATCGCGGGGCCCAAGTCGGAACCGCCGATGCCGATGTTGACGACTTTCTTGATGGTGTGGCCCGTATGCCCCAGCCACGCACCGGAGCGCAGCGCAGTGGCGAAGTCACGCATGCGGCCCAGAACCTCGTGGACGTCGGCGGCGACGTCTTGGCCGTCGACGCTCAAGTCCTTCTCCACAGGCAGGCGCAGCGCGGTGTGCAGCACAGCACGGTCCTCGGTGTTGTTGAGGTGCTCGCCGGTGAACATGGCGTCGCGGCGGCTCTCGACGTCCGCGGCGCGGGCAAGATCCACCAAAGCGGTGACGACTTCCTCATCGATGAGGTTCTTCGACAGGTCCACGTGCAGGCCCGCAGCATCGAAAGAAAAGTCTGCGGCGCGGGAAGCGGAGTTGGCAAAAAGCTCACGCAGGTTGAGGTCCTTCTTGCTCTCAAAAAGCGAGGTGAGCGCGGCCCACTGCGGCTGAGCGGTGATGTCCATTGCAAAAGCCTTTCTGGCAGGTAGCAGACATGAAACTTACTGTGTCCACCGTAGTCCAGAAATCTCTTCGGTGCCGAGACAGAAGGCTGCGCTGGGTTGAGCTAGGTGTAAAGCTTGAGGCCGAATTGCTTCATTGTGTTTGCGATCTCCATGGCGCCCGTCTCGGAGCCGGAGTAATCGTGATAGTCGCCAAAGGACACGACCCCTACTGCATATAGTTTGCCGTCGATGGAGGCGTAGACAGGACCACCGCTATCACCGGTATCGCTGTAACTGCCGAAGGTGAAAAGCCCTTGATCACCGAATCGGTCGATGAAAGGGTCGCAGGCAATGCCTGCTGTGGAACCGGCAAAGCACAACGTGGGCTTCTTTCGCGTGATTTCTTCCAAGCTCATCCATCCGGCTAAAGGCGCATTGAGCGCCGGTGAGGTAGATACTTCGGCGTCGGGGTTGGACACTTCGATCAGCGCAATGTCGGCCGAGTTGATGCTATCTGTGTTGGTGTTGCTGGCCTTCATTACCATCTGGCCTATCTCTACCTCGCTGCCGGAGCGATCTTCATAGTAGAAGCTGTCGCCCTTGTCCCCGCAGTGTCCGGCGGTAAGGATAAAGAGGCGCTGCCCATCGCCGGCGAAATGACCGGTAGAGCACCGGCCATCATTCGTGCGGTTATAGATGGCCGCACCTGGCGTCAATACTCCCACGTCCATGTAGTAGTCGGCTTTTAGTGCGTTGTACAAGTTATTGCGGGGCTCAAGCAGCTCTGCATGGGGGATTTCAGTGGAGTTAACCCAGAGCGCATCGCCGTCGAGGACCTCCTCGAAGCCTTGCGTTGTTCCGGATGCTCCGGAACCTTGTCTGCGTTCGGAGTCGCTGACGGAGGGATGGTCGAGTGGAGTAGCGGAATTTGAGGTCTCAGGTGAAGAAAAGCTGCCGCAGGCGGTCAAAACTAAGGCAGTGACAGCTGCGGTGAGAACTACAGCGGGGCGAGAGGACACATGCATGCTGAGAGCTTAAAACACCGCTAGTTCAGGTGCGCGTGCGTTGGGGATTAGTCCGAGTTGGTGCTAGATTAGCCGAGCTTGCCGCGCCCCAACCGCAGCAGGGCAGAGGCAATCGCGGGGCCTTCCTCGCCAAGCTCGTCGCGGAACTCATTGAGGATGGCAATTTCGCGGGTGTGTACCAAACGGGTACCACCCGAGCTCATGCGCGTCTTACCAATCGTGCGGGAAATATCGGTGCGGCGCTTAATAGCGTCGAGGATAACGCGGTCGAGGCGGTTGATCTCCTCGCGGTAGCGTTGGATTTCAGCATCGCTGAGCGGGTCATCCGTGCCCGAGGGCATGCGGATGTCGAGGCCGTTGTCCACGACGTTGGGGTCTTGGTGCTCGGGGGTTAAGCCCGAATCTGCGGTGTCAGGATGTGAAGCGCTCATGAGTGAAGATTGTGCCACCACGTTAAGACAAACGGGAATCGCGTGCCGTGACGTCGGTATTCGTCGATAAGAAGCGGCGTGGACGGCAATGTCCGGTGGTGCTAGTAGGTTGGAGAGCATTATGAACAACACTTCTCCGTTTAGGCCTCGTTCTTCGTCTGATCCTTCCGCCGACACCTCCGCCGGTGGCCTGTTTCCCGCGTCCGGGCACAACGCGGATGCCCCTTCCAGCCAGGGAAATGATCTTCTGCTGGAAGGTTTAAACCCGCAACAGGAGGAGGCCGTGACACATTCGGGCTCGCCGTTGCTCATTGTGGCCGGCGCGGGCTCGGGAAAGACCGCGGTGTTGACCCGTCGCATTGCCTATCTCATGCGCGAGCGTGGGGTAGCGCCGTGGCAGATCCTCGCCATTACCTTTACCAACAAGGCAGCCGCGGAGATGAAGGAGCGCGTCGGCCAGCTTGTCGGCCCCGTGGCGGAGCGGATGTGGGTGTCAACCTTCCACTCCATCTGCGTGCGCATCCTGCGCAACAATGCTCAGCTGGTGCCGGGGTTGAACACGAACTTCACCATTTATGACGGCGATGATGCGCGCCGGCTGCTCACCATGATTGCCAAAGACATGCAGCTGGACCTGAAGAAGTACTCTGCGCGTGTTTTGGCTAACCAGATCTCGAACCGCAAGAATGAGCTCATTTCCCCGGAGCGGGCCCGGGCGGAGGCAGAGCGGACGAAGAATCCTTTTGAGCTCACTGTGGCGAGCGTGTACGAGGAGTATCAGCGCCGCCTGCGCGCCGCGAACGCGGTGGATTTCGACGACCTCATCGGGGAAGTGGTGCGCATCTTTAACCAGCACCCACAGGTGGTGGAGTTTTATCGCCGCCGCTTTAAGCATGTGCTTATCGACGAATACCAGGACACCAACCACGCGCAGTACGCGCTCGTTTCGGCCTTGGTGGGCAGGGGCGAGCTGCCGCCGGATGCCCCGGAACTTTGTGTGGTGGGTGATTCTGATCAGTCGATCTATGCCTTCCGCGGAGCCACCATCAGGAATATCCAGGAGTTCGAGCGGGACTACCCGCAAGCGCACACGATTCTGCTTGAACAAAACTACCGTTCGACCCAGACCATCCTGAACGCGGCGAATGCGGTGATTGCGAAGAATGAGGGCCGCCGCGAGAAGAATCTGTGGACCGCCCACGGCGAAGGCGACAAGATCGTCGGGTATGTGGCGGATAACGAGCACGACGAGGCGCGGTATATCGCCTCGGAAATTGATTCCCTGGCGGATAAAGGCACGGCGTATTCCGATATTGCGGTGATGTACCGCACCAATAACGCCTCCCGCGCGTTGGAGGATATTTTCGTGCGCTCGGGCATCCCGTACAAGGTGGTCGGTGGCACGCGCTTCTACGAGCGTCGCGAGATCCGGGACGTGGTGGCTTATCTGCGCATCATGGATAATCCGGATGACACCGTGAGCCTGCGCCGCATCATCAACGTGCCTAAGCGCGCCATTGGTGACAAGGCGCAGGCGCAGATCGCGCTTCATGCGGAGAACCTTGGCGTTAGTTTTGGGGCGGCTCTCCGTGATGCGGCGGAAGGAAAGGTCGTAGGCCTTGGCACGCGGGCGGTCAATGCCGTCACCAAATTCAACGAGATGATGGAGGGCGTGCGCGCGCAGATTCCGGGCATGGTCAATGAGGTGACTAGCCAGCCGGATTTGGGGGAGTTGCTCAACGCGCTTCTGGACGCCACCGGTTACCGCGCGGAGCTTGAAAACTCCAATGACCCGCAGGATGGGGCACGCCTCGACAACCTCAACGAGTTGGTATCGGTGGCGCGCGAGTTCAGCTCTGAGGCGGCCAATGAGATGGCCTTCTTGGGTGCAGACGCAGAGGAGGCCCCGGAGCTATCGGAAGGCGAAGCCGCGCCGGGCTCGCTTCAAGCCTTCCTTGAAAAGGTCTCGCTCGTGGCGGATGCGGACCAGATTCCGGATCATGAGTCCGGAGTGGTCACGTTGATGACACTGCATACCGCAAAGGGCCTTGAGTTCCCCGTCGTTTTCCTCACCGGCTGGGAGGATGGCCAATTCCCACACATGCGCTCCCTGGGGGACCCGAAGGAGCTTAGTGAGGAGCGCCGCCTTGCTTACGTGGGCATTACGCGAGCTAGGGAGCAGCTCTACCTCACGCGCGCGATTCTCCGTTCGTCCTGGGGCAACCCGGTAACGAATCCGGCCAGTCGCTTCCTCGCCGAGGTCCCAGAAGACCTCATCGACTGGCGCCGTGAAGAACCAGACAGCTCGCTGTCCAGCGCGTGGGGTGGAGATGATTCCTACCAATACGGACGAACCTTCGGCTCAGATAGCGGGTTCTTCCGTTCTCGTGGGGGCGGCTATGGCTCGCGGGGCGCTGCGTCTTCCCCTTCGCAGCGCTCGCGCAAGCCGGCTCCGGCGACATCGATGCCGAAGAATAACCATCTCAATTTAGTTGTGGGGGACCGTGTCAACCACGCGAAATACGGGCTGGGCACGGTCATCGAAGCCTCCGGCACCGGCGCGCGGGCAACGGTCACCGTGGACTTCGGCTCAGCGGGCAAGGTCCGCCTCATGCTCATCGGCGGTGTGCCGATGGAAAAGCTTTAAAGCTTTAGATGAGGATGCCGCGCTCGCTGAACCAATCCACCGGATCAACAGCCGCGCCGCCGCCCGGGTGCACCTCGAAGTGCAGGTGTGGGCCGGTGGAGTGGCCCTCGTTGCCGATGACGGAGATCTGGTCGCCGGCCGAGACATGGTCACCGACGTTAACCAAGAGCTGATCACTGGGCATGTGACCGTAGACGGTGATGGTGCCGTCGTCGTGCTGGATGCGGATCCAGTTTCCGAAGCCCTGGGCTGCGCCGGAGGAGATGACCTCTCCATCCATGACGGCGTAGATAGGCGTGCCGATTGGGTTCGCCACGTCGATGCCGTTGTGGAAGGAACCCCAACGCGGGCCAAAGCCAGAGGTAAAGGTTCCGGAGGTCGGAAAGACCACGGTATTACCGTTGGCATCCTGGCCGCGCGTAGGAGTGAGGCCGGAGTGATCGCCCTGCGGGGCGAAGGCCTCGGCGAGACCAGGAATGCTGGAGGGATCGAGGACGATATCGAAGCCGTCCTGCGTGGAGTTGATCTCCGGGGTGGAGGCCCCGTTGAGGGCTCCGGCCGTGGACACGATTAGCCCGGAGAATGCTTTGAAGAGGTCGGCCTTGGAGTCTTCCTTGACTTCGATGTCGCCGGCGGTAGGGCCCTGGGAGGACCCGTCGGAGACATCCACGCTTGCTGCCGGTTCGGCGGCGAACGCTGGGGTCGTCACGGTAGCGGTGGTGACCGCCACGGCGGCGAGTGCGCTGAGCGTGCGCTTCATAACTTCACGTCCTTAAGTCCTGCTGTGGCTCGCTTCCGCCGACGAAGGCGGCAGGAAGCCTGTGAGCGATAGGGCGCGGCCATAACAGTCGCGATGCGCCTTGAAGCCTGCGACACGCCGGTGCGGTTTCGGCCGTGTGCTGAGCTTCCGTGGCAACGAGATACAAACTATCCCGTGCTATCACCCTGCGCAATGCGCAAAAATGCAGGTAAATACAGGAATTGTTCGAAAAACTATCGAACAGCCCAGCGTGTTACGTGTGTGAAAGAAGTGAAAATTGTTACAGGGGTAAAGTGAAGGTTTAAAGAATGGGGGTAGGGGTTGGGGGTGTGAAAAGAGTTGTTCCCCGGCCGAAGGCTCGGTCGGGGAACGGTGGGCCACGAAGGCTAGGTCAACGAACGCGACTCGCTGCGATCCCGTGCGGTGAGCGGGGCTGTCTTATCGCTGCGATTGACCGCGGCCGCTATAGCGGCGGCTATGAGCGGCACAACAAGCACGGCGAGGAACTGCCACCAATCCGGGGTGAAGTAGTCCTGCGGGCGCAGGCCATGTGGGGGTTCAGAGAAGGTGAAGGCGGACCTATCAGTGAAGAGGAACGTGCCAAGGTGTCCCGCGATCACTCCGAAGAGCATGCTTGCGGTGGCCACTATCCAGGTTTGCCACGCGGCTACCTTGGACATCAGCGAGGGGTGCGCGCCAATCGACTGCAGCACGGTGCTTTCATGGCGCATGGTGTTAGCCGCATTGGCGATGATGAGCGCGAGCACGATGAGGCAGATGATTCCCATTCCTAGGCCGAGGTAGTAGCGGAAGCTCTCGGGGGAGGAGACACCGAACTCCAGTGAGTATCGCGACTGCGAAGCGCTCGCTGTTAGGTCTCGCAGCTCCTCTCGCTCTGCTTCGCTCGGCGCCTCATCCAACGCCAGGGCCTGGCCTACGTAGAAGGGCTTCATGTTCAGCTTTTGAGCGGCCTGCTGGCTAATCAGGACCACGTCACGATCCACGGTAGGCAAGGCCTCAACAACTGGCAGATCGGCGTTGTGGGCTCCGCTTGGCTCTTGACTGTCGACGCGGTTATACGTCTTTACGGTTACCGTGCCGTGTGTCTTGTCCCCGACGTGGCTGCTGTGGGGGAGCACGATGCCGCCGGCCTCCAATGTTTGTGCCGCCGCACGTCGATCCTCTTCCGAGTCGAACTGCCACAGCTCGAGCTGCGAGGAATCAGCTTGGATCATCCTGCTTTGATAGATCAACGGGCTATAAGGGAAGGTCGTCATCAATTCGTGCGCGCACTCTTGACGGGCCTCTTCGGACTCATCGGTGCGCCGCCCTTGGTTGTCCACGAAGACTGCCCTCTCAACTGGTTTGCTGAGATCGACCTGTTCGCACTGGTAGTCAAATTCGGTGCTGAGCTCATAGAATTCACCATCGTCAGGAAGGCTAAAAGACGTGGTCCACGAGGGGAAAGCATAGAAGGAGTGTGTGCGAGCACCGGTAGCCTGCTGGATGGCCTCTACCGCTGCGCGTTCTTCCGGCGTGGACACCTGCGTTGGTTGGTCAAACGTTGTCTCCTCAATCAGCGCTGTGGTCTCCGGCATCACAAGCGCTTCTTCGGCTACGCTCTTTGCGCTATCGGTCATGACGCCCACACCAAACAGGGAGGCTGTGAAGGAGACCGATACGAGAGCAATGGATGTCGGCAAGGCATGCATGCTGCGCCGGGTCAGGCCACGCCCGGCAAGGCGCAACGCGAGCGGGCCTCGGCGAGACAACAGGGAGCACAGGAAGACCAAGGCCGGGGCAGACGCGGCAACCGCGATGACTCCGAAGAGAGCCAGCACCGTGGGGATGTACTCTCCCCAGGGGGTGAAGCTGAATAACACGAGGAGAAGCAGGAATGCAGGGCCGATGGCCATCCACTTCCTAAAGCGCAGCAGGCGGTCGGGAGCGGCTCCCTGGATTGCAGCGGAGAGGGCACCACGTTGTGCCAACCATGCGGGAACGATGGAGACAATGACACAGCCTGCCACCGCCACGAGCCACGCGAGAGCAATCGCTAGGAAGGGCAGGCGTGCAGCAAAGTCCGGATAGCGGGCTGTCCACCACACCCACGAGACCGTGAGGCCAACGATCACACCGATGGTGGCGCCGATTAGTCCCATCAGCAGGCCATAGGCCATCACTGCGAACATGATGTGGCGCGGCAGCGCGCCCTGGCTCGACATCAGCGCGTACAGGCGCGTATTGCGTCCGGTAGCCAGCGTGAAGACGGGCGCGAGAAGGAAAAGGATGAGCAATCCGGCGATGGCGTAGAGGCCGAAGAAGAAAAGCACGAAAAGAATGCTGCTCAGGATTCCACCAAAGGAATCCGACTCAGAATCGGGTCGGTCCGTATCTCGCAGCTCCGGTGCCCAGATTTCCAGCCCAGCTTCATGGGCGCGGTCGGCGTCCTCTTTGGTCAGCGGCGTGTCACCCACGATGACCCAGGATGTGCGTATCTGAAAGGACGGGTCGCCGTGAGCGTCATTGAGGGTGGGGGAGGTGACAAAGTCATAGTTTTCGGGAGCAATGGCCGCGACTGTGGCTTGGCGATCGCCGCTGAGGGCGTTGGTGCGCACGGTGATGACGTCTCCGACGGAGGCGTCGATCTTGCGTGCGGTCGAACGCGACAGAACTGCCTGGTTGGGGCCAAGGTTGAACTTATCGACGGCCTCCTGTGCCGGTTCCGGCGGATTCTCTGTGTCGAACTGATCTACCCAGGAGTTGGTTGACTTCCCATTATGGATAAGTGACGTGCTAGAAAAAGTGGTGACCGGGCTGACGCTGAGGCCTTTTGGCAGCACCTGGGCGGCCAGGCGGGGAACGTCTTCGTTGGCAATGTCCTGACGCTCGTTGCTCACCTGAAGGGACCGATCGGGCGAGCTCAAGGCTGCGGAGAGCCGTCCGGAGGAATTATCAAAGAGCGCAATTCCGATGACTAGGGCCACCGGCAAGGCAATGAGCATCACGGCGGCCAGAGTGCGCCATGGATGAAGCTTGAGATCACGCCTCGTCGGGCGGGTAGCGGCATTAATGCCGGACATATTAGCGCACCTCCTCGCCGGTGAGGCGCCCGTCGCGAACCATAACGACGCGGTCGGCCCAGCCCGCGAAACGCGGCTCGTGGGTGACCAGAATGCCGGAAGCACCGGCGTCGATACGCGCGCGTAGAACCTTCATGATCTCCTCGCCCGTCGAGGTATCCAAGGCACCGGTGGGCTCATCCGCGAGCAGAACTTTGCGCGGTCCAATGAGCGCGCGGGCAATCGCCACGCGCTGGGCCTGACCACCGGAGATTTCCTCGGGGAAGCGGTCAATGGTGCCGTCGAGGCCGACCTCGCTCAGCGCTTCCTCTGCTGCCTCACGGCACTGCGCAGGCGATAGGCCATCGAGTTCAAGGGGAAGGGAAACGTTTTCACCAACGGTCAGGGAAGAAACCAGGTTGAAGTGCTGAAACACGAGGCCCAAGTGGCGGCGTCGGGCAATTGCGGCCTTGGCTTTGGAGAGCTGGGAGGCATCGGCGCCGTCGAGAAGCACGCGTCCCGATGTCGGCGGTTGCAACAGTCCTGCGACGTTGAGCAGGGTGGATTTGCCGGAGCCGGAGGGGCCCATGACGGCTACCAACTCGCCCGGTTGTAGCTGCAGGTTGACGGAATCCAGCGCGGTGACCTGGCGAGCGCCGCTGCCGAAGATACAGGTGATGTTTTCGAGTTCGAGCGGGAAAGGAATGTGCTGGGTGGTGGGCACGGAGTCGGGGGTCATCGCGGTTCCTCCTCGGCGGCGGTGGGGGTGGTCGGGTTGGTCAGAGATTCCACGCGGTCGAGCCAACGTGAGAGAGATTCCAAGTCGAAGATTTGGCGCTCCACGGCCAAGCGCTGGGCGCTGCGCTCCGCGGGCAATTCCGAGGCTCGGCGGTTGAGTTCGCGGAGCTGGCGAACGGTGGCGAAACGCTGGGCGTCAAGGACGGCGATAACGTCGACGTCGGAGCGCCGAGCGGCAAGGGACACTTTGAGCACGAGCTCATCGCGCTCGATGGCGTCACTGTGCAAGGTGGACTTCCACCATTGCGAGAGCTCTGCGCGCCCGTCAGGGGTGATGGCGTAGCTGGTGGCGCGGCGCCCAGTGGGGCCGGTGAGCTCGCCGTCGGTGGTTATGAGCCCATCGCGCTCTAGGCGGCTTAAGGTTTGGGCTACTTGGCCCATGTTGAGCGGCCAGAGGTTGTCGAAGGTCTCCGCAAAGCGGGTCTTGATGTGGCTGGCTGTGGAAGGTTGATCACTGAGCAGCGCGAGAACGGAGTGTTTGACGGACATGGTCACCTCCTGCGCGGAGGACAAGGGGAGGATTAGTTAGGTGCATACCCGGTAAGTTACCGGGTAACTATCGGCTTGGCAAGAGGGTCCGGAACGGAGAGTGGTGTTTACCCCCGCCCGGTGTCCCGCGAGGTGGCGCGCGACCCTACGCGCCTGACCATCGGTGAGTGGGGTGAAATACGCAAAAGACGGCATAGAGCAGATTCGCTCTATGCCGCCTACGTGGTGTTGGAAGGTTTGGTCGCGTGAGTTTTAAGCGACGTCGATGCCGCGCTCTGCGAGCCACGGAACCGGGTCCACGGCACCTTCACCGGTGGGGTGAATTTCGAAGTGCAGGTGGGAGCCAGTAGAGAAGCCGAGAGAACCCATGCCGGCGATCTTCTGGCCAGCGTGGACGCGCTCGCCAACAGCGACGTCAAGGGTCTGCATGTGGCCGTAAACGCTCATGGAGCCGTCATCGTGCTTGATGCGGATCCACTGGCCGTAGCCGGAAGCCGGGCCGGAATCGATGACGGTTCCATCCATAACGGAAAGGATCGGGGTGCCCACGGCATTAGCGATGTCGATGCCGGAGTGGAAGGAGCCCCAGCGGGGGCCGAAGCCCGAGGTGAAGGTACCTTCTGCCGGGCGGGCTACGGAAGGCGCGCGGTTTGCCTCATCGGCGGCGGCGCGGGCATCAGCGGCCTGAATGGCCTTATCCAGCTGCGTGGACAGGTCAGCGACCGGCTTGGTTTCCGCGATGGAGAGGATCTGCGGTGCTGCGTCCTCAACGGCGGCCTGTGCGTCCTTGAGCGGATCGGTGTCTGCCTGCAAGGTGTAATCGATGGACTGCGCCTTGGTCTCGCCGGTGCCGGCGGATTGAATGGTGCCTGCTGCCGCACCGCCAACGCCTGCGGTAGACACGGCACCAGCCGCGATGGTCATAACCGCCAGACGCCCCTTCGCGGTCTGCGAGGTGGTGATTTTGCGGTGGCGACCTGCGCTTCGCTGAGTCTTGCTTCGCATGAACTCTTCTTCCGTCTTAATTCACTATCGTCCAACCAAAATAATCGTTACGTCTAAATCTGGTTGGTTATCCGATTGTGACCTTCCTGTTACCAACGAGATGTAACAGTAGCGTCTCGACGGGCACAGAGCAACCCGGATTGCAGTTTTTCTTCTGAATATGCCGAAAGATTTCTATGTCATGATACGACAGCTGTTTCCTGTGAATGAAGTGAAGCTATGGTCAGGGAACCGGGCAGTCAGCGCAGAGGACGCAAGTAAAGGAGTCCCGCAGAGTTGTTGATTCGGGGGTGTATCGGATCAATCGGATCGGATATCGACGTGCCACCCCCGGTGGGGGAGGCGCGCGTGGCAAAGTGGACGCCGATGAATAAGAACACGAGTCCCCAGTCCAGGACGTCAGCTCGCCCCCGCGCGCATGTGCGTGGTCGCGGTGATAGCGCCGAGCACTCTGAGCGAGGCTACCGGCGAGATCGCCGGGCTCCTGCAGAGCGCATCAAGGGAATTGAATCGGATAAGGCTCGCGCTCGTCGCGCGCAGGCCCCGACGACGCTGCGCGGGCGTATTCGCCGCATGCTTATCGTCGTCGGTGTCCCGCACCTCGTCGTGGTTCTGGGCATCTTCGTGGTCGCTATCGCCGCGCTCCTTCTTACCAGCTCTCCCTTTGCGTGGCTGAACACCATCGTGGGGGAGGCGTGGATGGTGTTTAATCTGGCTCCAATCCGGGCTGGCGGGATTGATATCGGTGTCCTACCTGTTCTTCCGGCCGCGTTCTTGGCCTGGTTAGTAGGCCGCCGCGTTCGAGCGGCGGTTAAGGACAAGGTGAGTATTAATGACTTGCTTGTCCTGAGCTGTTGTGTGCTGGCGGTGCCGGTGGTTCTGACCATTATCGCGTGGCTGATGCTCTGGGATGCCGGAAAGGTTTATGACGTCTCTCCTCCGGAGTTGTATCGCGTTGTGCCCCGCATGCTCCTTCTGCATGCTGCTGCTCTCATCGGAGGCATGGGCCCGCGCTTGTGGAAGGCCTTGGCTAAGCGCAGCGGGGTTCCCCGCGTATTTGTCGACGCCGCTCAAATCGGCCTGAGCTACCTTGGCTACCTTGGCGCCGCAGGGCTGGTTCTCGTTGTGATTATGTGGGGGTGTGGCTGGTCGCGCCAGGCTGAGATGCTCGCTAGCTATCCGGTTCTCACAGCGATGGGGACCGTGGGGCTTTTCCTGCTAAGTATTCTGTATCTCCCGAATGCCGCTGTTGCTGCGGGGGCGGTGCTGAGCGGTTCGGAGCTGCACATTGGGGAAGGCACCAGCGTGAGTCTGTTCAGCGGCCACGTAGTTCCACTCCCGCCGCTGCCGTTGGCCGCAGCTGTTCCTCCTTCAATCAGCTCGTGGTTCGCGGTTTTCTTGGTTGTTCCAGTACTCGCTGCGGTGGCGGCGTTTTATCGTCGCCGAGCGCTGGTGTCTTTCCACGTAGCGCTTGTTGCAACCATCACTGTTGCTGTGTCCTCTCTCGTGGCGTACTACGCCGTGTCCGGCGCGCTAGGCGTGTACGGCTACACCGGGCCCGAACTCTGGACTGCGGTGGGCTTGAGCTCCCTGTGGTGCCTCGTCGTGGGGTGTGCATTTGCGACGTCTCAGGCGGTGTCCGCATGGCGCGCTCGCCGCGCTACCGTCCCGGCTGCTGAGGCAGAAGCCCCCGCGGCCGCCGAGGAGGCAACGACAGACTCCACCGACACTGCTCAGCCGGAGCAGGATTCTGCAGTGCTTGGCGACGCCACCGCTGCCGAAGCGGAAGAAGCAGAGACTGACGCGGAGGAATCCAACCCCGACGAAGAAAGCGAAGCCGAGGCCGACGCTGAGGACGAAATAGAGGACGAGCAAGAGGGCCAGACTAAGGAGCAAGCTGAGGCACCAGTTGAGGAACAGGCCGAAAGCCAGACCGAAACCGACGTAATTGACGCAGAAGTCGTGGACGTAGAAAGTGCCGAAACCGAGGCTGAAACCGATGAGACCGCTGAAGCCACGGGGAAGCTCGACACAGACGCAGAGGAACACCAAGAAGCTGAAGGCCCCACAAAAGAGTAAAAATTCCGCGGTTCACGGCGGTAGCGGCTAGGCTGTAGCGCGTGACTACACCGCATCAGCCCGCTGCTATTGCCCACCTCAACGTTGTTGTTCTGGTTTCCGGAACTGGCTCGCTATTGCAGGCCATCGTCGATGGCCAGGATGAGCATTACAGCGTCGTGAAAGTCATCGCGGACGTGCCTTGCCAGGGCATTGAGCGCGCGAGGGCGGCGGGAATTGCCACCGAAGTCGTAGAGATGGGCGCTGACCGCGCCGAATGGAACCAACGTCTGGTTGCCGCAGTGGATGCTGCGCAGCCAGACGTTGTTGTTTCTGCAGGCTTTATGAAGATCTTGGGCAAAGATTTCCTGGATCGCTTCGAAGGTCGCACCATTAATACCCATCCAGCGCTCTTGCCTGCTTTCAAAGGCGCGCATGGCGTACGCGATGCGCTGGCTTATGGTGCCAAGGTCACAGGCTCGACCGTCCATTTCGTTGATGCCGGCGTCGATACCGGCTCCATCATTGCCCAGGAACCCGTCCGGATTCTGGCAGAGGATGATGAGGCCAGCTTGCACGAGCGCATCAAAGTGGTCGAAAGAGAACTTATCGTTAGCGTTCTCCGCGCGGCGCGCGTGGAGGGCGAAGCACTCAGCATTCAGCTCTAATTAATTCATTACCGCAAGGAAGGCTTAAGTCCCCGTACCATGAGCGAAGATCGTAAGAACATCAAGCGCGCGCTGATTAGCGTTTATGACAAGACCGGTCTGGAAGACCTCGCCCGGTCCCTCGATAACGCTGGCGTGGAGATTGTTTCCACCGGTTCCACCGCGAAAAAGATCGCAGACTTGGGCATTGACGTCACGCCCGTCGAGAAGCTCACCGGCTTCCCGGAGTGCCTTGAAGGCCGTGTGAAAACGCTGCACCCGCGCGTGCATGCGGGAATCCTGGCGGATACACGCAAAGAGGATCACCTCAACCAGCTCCAGGAGCTTGAGGTAGAGCCCTTCCAGCTCGTCGTGGTGAACCTGTACCCCTTCCGTGAGACGGTGGCCTCCGGAGCCGACTTTGATGGCTGCGTGGAGCAGATCGATATCGGCGGCCCGTCCATGGTGCGCGCGGCCGCCAAGAACCACCCCTCCGTTGCTGTGGTTGTAGACCCTGCGCGCTATGGCGAGGTCGCAGACGCCGTGGCCAACGGTGGCTTCACGCTGGACCAGCGCCGCGGCCTAGCCCGCGATGCCTTCCTGCACACCGCTGATTACGACGCCGCGGTGTCTGCGTGGTTCGTCGATCAGCTCAGCGAGGGCGAGGAGACCACCCCGCTGCGCTACGGCGAGAACTCGCACCAGTCCGCGACCGTGACCCGCATCGGCACCACTGGTTTGGCCAATGCGAAGCAGTTCAACGGCAAGGAAATGAGCTACAACAACTACCAGGATGCCGACGCCGCGTGGCGCGCCGCCTGGGATCATGAGCGCCCGTGCGTGGCAATCATCAAGCATGCGAACCCGTGCGGCATCGCGGTGTCTGACGAGTCCATCGCGGCTGCTCACCGCGCGGCCCATGCCTGCGACCCGATGTCCGCATTCGGCGGCGTCATCGCTGTGAACCGCGAGGTCACCGTGGAGATGGCGGAGCAGGTCAAGGAGATCTTCACCGAGGTCATCGTGGCCCCGTCCTACGAGGAGGGCGCCATCGAGGTTCTTAAGGCCAAGAAGAACCTCCGTGTGCTGCAAGCTGAGTACGAGGCTCCGCAGGTGGAGCGCAAGTACATTTCCGGTGGCGTGCTCACCCAAGAGCCGGATACCTACCAGGCGGAGGGCGATAACCCGGCCAACTGGACGCTGGCTGCGGGCGAGGCCCTGAACGAATCCGATCTAGCGCAGCTCGAGTTTGCTTGGCGCGCCGTGCGTGCGGTGAAGTCCAACGCCATCCTGTTGGCTAAGGACAATGCCACCGTGGGCGTGGGCATGGGCCAGGTCAATCGCGTCGACTCCGCCAAGCTCGCGGTTGAGCGCGCCAACACGCTGGCCGACGGCACCAACCGCACCGAAGGTTCCTTCGCTGCATCGGACGCCTTCTTCCCGTTTGCGGATGGTCTCGAGGTTCTCCTCGATGCCGGTGTCAAGGCCGTGGTTCAGCCGGGCGGTTCCATTCGCGATGAAGAAGTCATCGGGGCCGCTAAGAAGGCTGGCGTGACCATGTACCTCACCGGAACCCGCCACTTCTTCCACTAGAGCCTGAACCAAAGCGTTCCAGCAAACTTCAACTGCCCTAGCTGACGAATCTAGCCGCGTAATTCGACGCGGAAGCGCTAGATTTGGCGGCTAGGGCAGTTGTGATCTCAGTTTCTTAAGCGCCCGTGATGGTCATAGGCGTGGTCGCAAGCGCGGCCGTCGAGGTTGGCTCGGAGCTTGTACCAGTCTGCTCCGTATCGGATGATTCGCGGCCCCAGATAAACCACGCGCCGATGCCAAGGACGACAGCCAGGATGAGGAGCAAAGCAATCAGCGCCGCGATGGCGCCGCTGAAGCGCCCTGTGCCTTTCGGCGGGGTAGGAGCGGCATAAGAGTTGGGCTGGGGTGGATTTGGGGGTGTTGGCGCGCCACCACTGAACGGCTGCGGGGCGGGGCTAGCGGGGTGCCCACCGAACGGGGGAGTGCTTCCGAATCCGCCGCTCGGACCATTCGTGCCGCCGGGATGGCCCGGGCGGCCAAACCCGGGAGCAGGTGAACCGAAGCCGGAGGAACCGGAGTTGCGTGGAGGGGTGCCCGAAGGACCAGTAGGAAATGACATGGCGGGAGATCAGCAACCTTTCCGTGCACAGGAAGTTAGAGCATCGAGATACCTCTAACAATCTAAACCCTCGAGCACCGTCCGTGGGGACTTCAATGGAAGCTCGTGGGAATACTCCCCAGTGGGGCAGGAAGTGCTGGCAGCACAGCAGAGTACACACTGTGCAAAGCGCGAGTAAAAACGTAAACGCTGCGCAGAGAATTGTGACTGTGCAAAAATAGGACAGATAGAAAACGCCTATTGGCATTTGCAAACGTCACGATCTACGGAGGCTTCGGTGACTGATTCAGATCGCAATCATGGATTCGGCGCGCATCCCCAGCAGGGAAACGGCAGCCAGCCACAGCCTTCTCATCAAGAAACCCACCCGGAAACCGCAGATTTTGAAGCCCCGCCAACACAACAGCGCCCAGTACAGCCCCAGCAATACCCCCAAAACATGGGAAATAGTCCGGGCTACTCGCAATCGGGTGAGCACAACTACTCAAATCCTTTTGCTCCCTCCGGATCCCAGGGCCAGTATCCTCAGCAGCAGCAATTCCCCACGCAACAATTCCCGCCCCAGGCGGCGCCGCAGGACGGATTTGGCCAGTACGATCAGCAGCCGGCTGCCTATGCGAATTCCTATGCACAGGACGATGCCGGAAACCATGGTTCCTCTAGTTCCGGAAAGCTTGTGCTCATCGGTGTATTGATCCTGGCAGTAATCCTCGTTATTGCCGCGTTGGCCTACCTCATTTTCTTTAAACACGCTGACTCAGGATCCCAGGCTGAATCGCCCCAGACCTCTGCCCAACTCACCGAGCAGAATGAGGGGCCACAAGACAGCACTTCAGCTGCGGAGGAGCCTGAAAAGACCTCAGAGGAGGCTACGACGACCTCCAAGGCGCAGAAGCGCCCCGAGCACCCTGACCTGCCCGCGGGCGCTATCCCGGCGAACGACGCCGCGCGTAACAACGAGCCCGGCGGCAACTTCAACAGTGTCTATCGCGGCACTGAGGTGACGACGGAGCCGTTCGCCAACTCCGTGCGCGATGAATACGTCAAACACTACGTCGATACCCACGAGTTTGACGCCACGATTAGGGCCTTTAGCCCGAAGACCAAGCTGTTCTACACCATGGATTGTTCCGATAACGGCGAGTATGTGACCTGCACTGGCGGCAATAACGCGGTTGTATACATCCTCTAATACGTAGGCGATCAACGATGAAACTCAGAACACGCCCAGACCGCACGCATGAACGCCCGCGGCGCCGGCCTGCGGCACTGGCAGCGTTGGTGGGGATCGCGGTGGCGTCGCTTAGCGCCTGCACCATCGGGGACGTCTCTCAGCCGGAACCAAGTGCTCCAGCAAGCAGCCCGCAGCCTTCCCTTCCTGATTCTGGATCCGGCTCGTCCGCAAGTCCTGCCCCTGATTCCATCCGCGACAAGGAACCATCCGTGATTAAGGCCACCGACCTTCAGGAAGCCGTCGACGCCATCGCCGCCGACAACCCGGGAACCGGAATTGCGGTGGCTGGGTCACAGACCGTCGCTGCTGCGGGAATCACCGACCCGCGGCCCGCATGGTCCACGGCGAAAGTCCCCCTGGCCATCGCCGCCGAACGCGCCGGGGTGGCGGATCCGGATGCTGTGTCTAGGGCAATTACTTTTTCCGATAACGCTGCAGCAGATTCTCTCTGGGAAGCTCTCGGCGGGGGAGCGCAGGCTGCACAGGCTACCCAGGAAATCATCGGAACGGCCACCGTCCCCGCCGCACCACCGCGCCCAGGGTTTAGCGCTTTCGGCCAAACGCAGTGGCCGGTGTCCGAGCAAGCGGAATTTGTCGCTGCGCTGGGATGTCAGGAAGGCGCTGATCCTATCCTCGCGGCCATGGGTGACGTTGATCCGGCACAGCAGTATGGCCTTCGCACCCTAGACGGGGCGGTGGTGAAGGGCGGTTGGGGGCCTGCCGAGGACGGTTCCTATGAGGCCCGTCAGATGGGGCTTATCACGCTAGGTGGACACACGGTGGCGGTGGCAATTTATGCCGCAGCACCATCCGGTGATTACGGCGAAGCCCAGCAGATGCTGACGCGACTAGCCCGGCAATTAGAAACCGCTCAGGTGGAGTGGCCGGACGCGGGATGCCAGCAGGGAGCTGTCTAAAAGCCCTAGTGCGGTTCCTAGTGAGGCCAGTAGTCCTCGAATTTTCCGGCCTCCCCGTCGATGTCATAGTCCGTACCCCGGATGTTGAGCACGGAGCCGGTGTCATCCCCGCTGGTGGGATCGAGGATTGTGGCGCTAAAGGAGCTTCCCTCACCGCGCGCCGGACCAAAGGCAGCACCGCTAGACCAGACTCCGCGGTAGAAAAGGGAGTCCTGCTTTTCGCAGACCACAATGTGGGAAACGGGATCGGTACCATGAGCAGCGAAAACCATGTTCTCGCCTTGCTGGCAGCGTGCCTCTGGGTAGTCGGACCATCCGGCCGCGGTGAGTCCTTCGGGGACATCGGCAGCATCAGGATTGAGAGAAGTCTCCGGCGCCTGCTCATCAGCGGCTTCCTCGTCGCCAGCAGCTTCCTCGTCGTCAGCTGTTCCTTCTTCTGCGGCCGTTTCCTCCGGCGCAGCCCCGCCTACGCGGGTGGGTTCCTGCTCCGTTGCGCTGCCGGCTTCGGGGCTTGCCTGGCTGGTGGAACGGACATCATTCCAAATCACGATTCCGGCAATCAGCAGTGCGATAAGGATTGCAATGGCGCAGATGATCGGAACGAGGTTGCGCTGCTCTGACTGGGGCCGTTGAGTCTGGCCCGACGCCGGCGTAGGGGGCTTATGCGCGTAATGGTTAGTGCCAAATCCTGGGGTGCTCATAGGGTCCTTGGAAAACAGTAGAGAACTACAGGTAGCATATCTGGCTCCGCACAACCAGACGGAACTGCGGGGTAGCACCCTCCATTTGGGGGCGATGGGACATGGCAACCTCAAGCCTTGCTATGCATATGGTGCAATGGGGCGGTGACTAATTCCTACTTCGTGCAATGGCTTACCCAGCAAAAGCGGTATACCACCGTGTACCTGCTGGGCGAGGGCGGCATGGGGCAGGTTTTTCATGCAACCGATCCGGACCTGTCCCGTGAGCTCGCGGTTAAAGTGCTGCTGGATGATGTTCGGGATGAGGCCTCTCGAGCCCGTTTCCACAACGAAATGAAGGCTCTCACCAGGATCGGTAGCCACCCGGGGGTGGTTCAGTTCTATTCCAAGGAGTCGACGCCGCGCGGGGATGACGTGATGGTCATGGCGTTCATCGACGGTGGAACCTTAGCGCAGGCGATCCGGGAACGAGCCAACAAGGGGAGGGGATTTACGGTCGCCGAGGTGGCGTACTACCTCAAACCGATTGCCGCGGCGCTGGACTATATGCACCACGAGCTGCACCCCGGGTGGGTGCATCGGGACATCAAGCCCGCCAATATCTTGCTGCGCAAAAACCCGGGCAGCCTGCCGCCGGCTGTGCTGAGTGACTTCGGGATCAGTATCGAAGAAGGCCAGTCGCGCCTGACCAAGGTCGGTCACATCGTGGGTACCGAAAAGTATTTGGCCCCAGAGAATAACGGCCATGCTTATGGTGATGATGACATGTCGGCGCGCGCGGACGATTACTCGCTGGCGCTTATCGCTTTCGAGATGCTCACGCTTCACCACCTCAAGGACACGATGCCGCGCAGCGAGTGGGAAGGACAGCGCCGTATCCCGGATCTGTCCAGCGATGCCTTCGCCGTATTCCTTGCAGAAGACACTGCTCGCGTTGCCTCGGAGGCACAGACCGTGCTGAACAAGGCGCTCAACAGCGTGCCCATGCAGCGCTATGCGCGGGCCCAGGACTTCATCGCCGCGCTTGACGACGTCTCCCGTTCCCGCCCCTCCCAGCCCGCTTCCGGCCCTACTTCCTCTGCCCCGCGTAGCGCCCCAGCCCTGCGCGGCGCCCCAGCCCCGCAGCCTTCGTCGCAACCAGAGCAGCCGCGGAATGAACGAAGCACTGCGCGGACGGGACAGTTTGGCCAACAGGGGCAATCACCCCAGCGTTGGCCGGAGCCCTCCGCCTCCTTTGGGTCCATGGATCGGGCAAGGCCAACTGGCTTCGTCGCTCCCTCTAATCCGATCGCGTCTTCGGGAACCGTGTCACCCTCCACACCAGTTACCCCGGCGATGCCAGGGTCTACGGTGCAACGACGGTCTACTCCTCAACGGGCAACCCGCAAGCCGGCCGCGAAGGATACTTCCAATGCCCTCATCATCACGGTCACCGTCGTGGTCATCATCCTTATTTTCTTAGTGACGTGGGCTATCGTGGCCTAGCGCCAGCTGAGGTGGGGTGTGGCTTAGCACGCCGAAACAAAGTGAATGCCGCTACACTGAAGAGCACTGTTTGAAGGCGCCTCGCCGACATACCCGGCGAAGAGCGCGAGTTGTCCAGCCCTACGGAGGTGTCTATGAGCCAGCAACAACCACGCCCGCCACAGAACGCACCGCGGGGGCCCAGGCTGCGCATCGATGACCTGATCGGCGGCGTGAAGGTTATTTCCCCGGGTGAGGAAGTCATCGTCGGCCGCGCCGGTGACTTCCGGGTGGGTGAGGAGGACCTCAGCCTGCACCGCCAACTCTTCCAGCTGTGGTATGGCGGCCAGGGATGGATGATCTGCAACGTGGGTAGCCATATCCCTCTGCGCATCGAGCTGCGCGGGGTCAAAGGATTTTCGCGCATTGACCTCGGCCCCCGCTCGGTCGCGGCGGTACCCCCAGGGCCATCGAGGGTTACCTTTGAGACGCCAGAATGCCCCTACGAGCTGTATATCGACGTAGAAAACAGCAACTATTCGCGCCGTACCAAGCGCGAGCAGGACGTCGATGAAGAGCGCACACGCACCCGTCACGTGCCCAATGATGAGCAAGAAGAGCTGCTGCGCCAGCTAGCCAGCTACCTCAAGAAACCGGGTTCTACCGACGCCGATATCCCCTCGGTGCGCGACATTGCTGAGGCGCTGGGGTGGACCGAAAAGAAGACGAACCACAAGATGGATCGCCTCGTCGATAACCTCCGCGCTGACGGCGAAAAGGCCTACAAGCCTTATAAGACCTTCTTGGCGCACTACGCCATTCGACACGGCCGCTAGCGGGCCGACCTCTTGCGGTCCGCGGCGGCCGCGGCGGCGGAAGAAATAGAGTCGTTGCGGTTCTTGAGCAGCTCCAGGGTGGTCGCCTCAGCATCGTCGGGAGGGGTGGCGCCGAGGACTGCTAGGGCGGCGTCGGCAAGCATGGCGGACTGCTCCGGCACGCGCTGCGAGGCATCAAACGGTGCGTTGCCATCATTGGGGCGCATTTCAATGACGGAGAGCGCGATGTGGAAGGGGAGCTCGATGCGCGGATCGTCCGCGCCCACAATTCCTGCGGCGGCAGTACGGAAGTGATCCTTGAGGCGGTCGCGCTGCTCGTGATATTCACCGAACTCGGGGGAATTAGCCACCGGCAGCTGATAAAGGCGGCCGACGTTCCACGCCGAGGTCAAAAGCAGGCGAGATTCGGCTGCTACCAGTGACCACAGGCGCTGCGCCGGCGCGGCATCGGAGGCCGCAAGCTCATCCGCGAGCTCCAGCGAGGGCTCGATGGTGGAATTCAGCAGGGTGAGGAAGATATCGGTCTTCGAAGGAAAGTGATAGTACAGCGAAGCCTGACGGATGCCGACGGCATCAGCAATTTGGTGCGTGGAAGTTGTAGCAAAACCCTGGGTGGTAAAAAGCTCGGATGAGGCATCCAGGATTTCTTCGCGCGCGGTGTTACCCCGGCGGCGTGGGCTATTCTTCCGTGGCCTGCCAACGCTACCTGCCATGAGGCGGACTCCCTTCGATAATGTTCATGTAATAACTGACGGCAAATCAGTAATCGTACACTCCGCCGCAAACGGCGATTGCTAAAGCTCAGCTTTCACTACTGCTAACCACATTACCGTGCCGAATCATGATGGATTCAAAGGCAGCGGAGACTGTGCGGCACGCCGATCCATAGGCGGTGCGGTCCAGTGGAGGCAGATCCCCGAGCACGACACTGTGCTGGACGACGCCCTCGTACCACCGTCCCAACTCCAGCGCGATGCCCGTGCCCCAAGCAAGGCTCAAGCCCTCCGCCTCCGCGGTGGTGAGCAACTCACGCTCCACGCCGATGGCGAGACGGTCTTGGGTGGGGCGGGGCGCTGGTGCTGCCCAGCGTGCGATGGCAGAAACGGGCGCCAGCAAAGAAAAACGAATGGACACATCGGCTAAACGATCGGGAAGCCCATCCACGAGCTTGAGCGGTGCTGGGCGCTGTGACACGGCCTCGGCGTAGAGCTCCTCCTCGCCGCCAGACCCTAGTGGGAGGCCAGCATCGGCACGGGTTGATGCGCAATCCTGTACCGCGCCGCAGGTCAAGCCGGCCTCGGTGATGAGCTTCTCGAGCTGCTCGTCAGTGCCTAACCACGTGATGGGTAGTGAGGGGAGGAGGTCGCCGCGGGCAGCGGCGCCGGTGAGGCGAACCGGGCTGGCGAGACCTGGAGAACGGACGATGTCCGTGACCACGCGAGAAAACCACGCAGCGAGTTCCACACCGTCTCCCCGGTGGGCGGTAGCGTTGCGCACCAAATCCTGCGCTTCTTCCAACAAGCCGCGTGCATGGGCGGGGGACTGGCAGTGGGTAGCGAGTTCGCTGAGGTCTGTGAGTGATTCGTGCAGTGGCATAAAGGCTTAAGTTCCCTTTCCATCAGGGGCGTTCTAACCCTTCAATGTAGCACTCGGGGGTGCCAGTTCTGAGTAAGACAGGTGCGGTGCACGATCCCCAAGAGGACAGGCGGAAAACGAAAGCCGCCGCCTACCGTGCCCCTTAAACGGGGAGGTAGGCGGCGGCTTAAAAGCTCTTTTGTCCTGTCCTAGTGAGTCACGAGTACAGCGGCAAAAGTGCGCTGTTGAAACCAGCTAGTGTTTAGCGGGACGTGAACGGCAGGAGAGCCATTTCGCGAGCGTTCTTGACGGCAGTAGCAACCTGGCGCTGCTGCTGCGGGGTCAGACCGGTGACGCGACGGGAGCGGATCTTGCCACGATCGGAGATGAACAGACGCAGGGTCTTGATCTCCTTGTAGTCAACCTTCTCAATGCCCTCGGCCTTGAGCGGGTTCTTCTTCGGGCGACGGGTCTGCTCCATACGGAACTTCTTGTGATTATTACGCTTGACAGCCATTGTATGGGTACCCCTTTACCAGCTGGACTTGCGAACGCCCGGCAGCTCACCACGGTGAGCCATGCCGCGCATACGGACACGGGACAGACCGAACTTGCGGAGGTAACCGCGCGGACGTCCATCGGCGGAGTCGCGGTTACGGACGCGGACGCGAGCGGCGTCGCGCGGCTGACGGTTCAGCTCGAACTGCGCCTCGAGGCGCTCTTCGTCCGGGGTGTTCGGGTTCTTGATGATTGCCTTGAGTTCAGCGCGACGCTCCGCGTAGCGGGCGACGATTTCCTTGCGCTGCTCGTTCTTGGCGATCTTTGACTTCTTAGCCATAAATTATCGCTCCTCGCGGAATTCGACGTGCTTGCGGACGATCGGATCGAACTTCTTCAAGGTGATGCGATCCGGGTTGTTGCGCTTGTTCTTACGGGTCACGTAGGTGTAACCGGTGCCCGCAGTGGACTTCAGTTTGATGATTGGACGAATGTCATTACGTGCCATCTTTAGATCTTCTCCCCACGTGCGCGAATCTTGGCCACGACGGACTCAATGCCGTCACGGTCGATGATCTTCATGCCCTTGGTGGAAACATTCAGGGTGATGGTACGGCCCTCAGAGGGCAGGTAGTACCGACGACGCTGCACGTTGGGGTTCCAACGGCGCGAGGTGCGGCGGTGCGAGTGCGAGACCTGCTTGCCGAATTCCGGCTTGCGGCCCGTTACCTGGCAAATAGCCGACATGGGTCTTCTTTCTCCTAGCCGCCCACATCGAAAGCGACTAACGGAGTGCCTATATCCGCGGTGAGGCGCGGCGCTCTAAAAAGTGAGGTTGAGCAGGAGGCTTAATCCGTTGAACACCAGTTGATGGGGCGTAAAACGATTACTTTGACAACAGCAAGGGGAAATCTTACATGCCGCGGCCTGTAGAACCTAATCACCGCTGTCGTGCAACCCGGCTTTGATACCTATTATCCAAGCGCCATTTCCGTCGAAGGTGCTGGCGGGGTGATTGTTTTCGCTTGCCGTTGCGTTGCTCTGAGGAGTATGAACTGCGGCGATTTCGATTTTGATGCCTGCGGCCTGTAGGATGTTTCAAGTTGTCGGCGCGAGCCGCACGTTTGTAAGTATAGAGACCCAACTCGGGCACGATCCTTTCATGCTCTCACGCGTCACGGAAGGAACCGACCCGTAGTTCAACCCTGAGGGAATCGACATATGAAGAAAGACATCCACCCGGATTACCACCCGGTGGTCTTCAAGGACGCCGGTACCGGCCACTCCTTCCTGACCAAGTCCACCGCTACCTCCGAGCGCACCGTTGAGTGGGAAGACGGCAACGAGTACCCGCTCATCGTCGTCGACGTGACCGCTGAGTCCCACCCGTTCTGGACCGGTGCGCAGCGCGTTATGGATACCGCTGGCCGCGTTGAGAAGTTCAACCAGCGCTTCGGTGCAATGGCTCGCCGCAAGAAGAAGAACGCGTAAGGAGGATAGGAAAAGATGGCAACTCCTAAGTTTAAGAAGTCCCGCGCGAACACCCACTCTCGCCGTTCCCAGTGGAAGGCTGACAATGTCGCCCTCCAGGAAGTCACCATCGACGGTCAGACCGTGCGCATCCCGCGCCGCCTGGTCAAGGCTGCAAAGCTCGGCCTGGTTGACGTCGAGCAGTTCTAAGGCCTCTCAGGTCTTCAGTCTGTGACTGTAGCCCCGAAGATTCACCGCTTTGAGTGAATCTTCGGGGCTTTTGTCGTGTGTATGTAGTGCGCGCTCGCAGCTCTCCATGATTGCTAAGGCGTGGGCCGCCGAGGCGGCCTTGAATTTTTTGGGGAAACCAGCGGCCTAAGGGGGTATAAGGGGGCGAAAGAATGCGGCCTACTTCGTGAAAACGTCCTAGATAGGACATAATTGAGATTATGAAGATTCTTGTCGTGGATGACGAGCAGGCCGTACGTGAATCGCTTCGGCGCTCCCTGAAGTTTAATGGCTACGAGGTTGTGTTGGCCGCCGATGGCGTTCAGGCTGTCGAGATGGTTCACAGTGATAACCCCGAGCTACTGATCCTCGATGTGATGATGCCGAACATGGACGGCCTTGAAGTCTGCCGCACCCTGCGCAGCGAAGGCTGGGACCGCCCCATTCTCGTGCTGACGGCTCGTGATGGCGTGTCCGATCGCGTTGCAGGTCTCGATGCGGGCGCCGACGATTACTTGCCCAAGCCATTCGCTCTGGAGGAGCTTTTGGCTCGCGTGCGTTCTTTGGTTCGGCGTGCCGCTGCGGACTCCATCGGGACGAAGCAGCCGGTTGAGACGCAGCTAAGCTTCGAGGACCTCAAGCTTGATGCAGATACGCGTGAAGTTACTCGCGGCGACCGTCCAATTTCCCTGACCCGCACCGAGTTTGCGCTCTTGCGCTTGTTGATGGAGAACCCCCGCAAGGTGCTCTCCCGCAACACCATCTTGGAAGAAGTGTGGGGCTATGATTTCCCCACCTCCGGAAATGCGCTTGAAGTCTACATTGGCTATCTCCGCAAAAAGACCGAGGAGAATGGTGAGCCGCGTCTTATCCACACCGTGCGCGGTGTTGGCTATGTCATGAGGGAGGCTATCGCGTGATTTTGCGGAGGCCCGCGCCTGATGCGGTGCCTTCTGAAGACCTGGATACCACTGCGTGGTTAGGCCGCTCAGGCCGACGCGGCTGGGTTTCACGGGCGCCGCTTCGGTGGCGCCTTTCTTTGGTTACCGGCGTTGTTGTCGCCTTCTCCGTGGCAGTAATGACGTTTGTGACCTATTGGCTTGTCGCGGCGTCGATGACGGCGAGCGTCGATAAGCAGATTATGCAGCAAGCCGACGTACTCATACAGCAGGCGCAGGATCCGGCCTTTGTGGAGAACATCGACCAGGAAATTTCCTCATTCAAGCTCTATAACCCCTCGACTCGAATCTCAATCTCCCCACCGTCGGCGGCGTTTGCATTTGGTGACGCACTGCCCGTGGGCGGCGATTTTAAGCCCGACGGGGACACTATGGAAAGCTCCATCCGTACTTTGGGCGGGGAGCGCGTGCTGGCTAAGCATGAGGACGGCGGGACCACGGTAGTCCTGGCTAAGGACCTAGGACCGACCGAGGAAATCGTTTCCGCGGTGGGTTCGGCTCTGCTCATCATCGTGGCGTTCGGCGTGCTGCTTTCCGTCTTCGCGGGAATGGTGGTGTCCAAGACCGGTATGGAACCCATCGCGCGCCTCAAGCGCGCGACAGATTATGTGACGCAGACTAATGACTTGCGGCCGATTGCGGTGGAGAGCAATGACGAGATGTCGCAGCTGACGGTGTCCTTCAACCGAATGCTGTCTGCCCTGCAGCATGCGCGCGTGCAGCAATCGCAGTTCGTGGCAGATGCCGGCCACGAGTTGAAGACGCCGCTAACTTCCATGCGCACCAATATCGAGCTCCTCATGATGCTGAATAAATCCGGCGGCGGATTTGGCATCAGCGAGGAAGATCGTCGTGATTTGGAAGACGACGTGATGGCGCAGATGTCGGAGTTGTCGACCCTGATCGGTGATCTCGTGGACTTGGCACGCGAAGATGCCACTGAGAAGGAACCGGAACCGGTCGAGCTGCACGAGGTTCTGGAAAATTCCCTTAATCGTGCCAAGCGCCGGCGCCCTGACGTGGACTTCCGCGTGAGGTTTATTCCGTGGATGTTGGATGGTGACCCATTTGCCTTGGGGCGTGCCACGCTCAATCTCATGGATAACGCCGCGAAGTGGTCGCCGCCGACGGGTACCGTGCGCGTTTCCATGCGGCAAGTGGCAGAGGACAAGGTGCGCCTGCGTGTGGATGACTCGGGCCCCGGTATCGCGCCCGAGGAGCGCGACAAGGTGTTTGAGCGTTTCTACCGTTCGGCCGAAGCTCGTGCAATGCCTGGTTCCGGACTAGGCTTGGCCATCGTGAAATCCGTCGTCGAGCGGCACAATGGAGAGATCACCATTAAGGATTCCGCGGACGGTGGAACACGCATGGAGGTTATCCTGCCGGGGCATCCCACCGAGGGGGATGCCATGGTGGATGGATTGGAAGAAATCCCGAACGAGTTCCAGCCAGAATCCTTCGATGCGCAAGAAGCAGAGGAGACATCTCAGGGGCCAGCCGAGGAGCACTCGGAGAACCCGCACGACCGGGGTCATATCTTTGCGGAGCGGTGGTTTAACCAAAGCTAGTCTTCCAAGTATCGTCCCAGTTCAGGGTGCACAGGAAATGTACAGCTTTTCCTAGCACACTGGCAGAGCAGAGACAGATACACCCCAGCGCGATGGTGCACACTACCTGACATGAATATGAGGAATTCGAACATGGATAATCCCATGGATACCCCGCAGAACTCTGATGGACGGGGACAAGCACAGCAGCAGGGCGGGGCGCCTTCTGCGGGAAGCTCATCAAACGGCTGGAATCAGCCGCGCTCGGACTCGTGGGCACAGGGAAGGCAGCAGCAAGCGCCCTACGGCGCACAGGGCGGGCCGGGAAGCCCGTCGTCGTTTGGTGCTCAGCCTTCTCAGGCGCCAAGCGCGGGACAAGCACCGTATGGCGGCTCAACCTATGGCTTTGGTCAGCAAAGCCAGGTGCGACAGAGCGCAGCACAACCATATGCAGGACAGCGCTTCGGTGCTGCGCCCGAGGGGAATCAGAACGAACGCTTCGCTGGTCAGCAAGGCGCAGGCGCGCAGGTCGTGGAGCAGGGGAGCGAACCGAAGAACAAGCGCAAAGTAGGAATGGGCACCGCGTTGGCGATGATGCTTGTTGAAGCCATTGCAGTTGGCGGCGTCACCGGTGCCGTGGTTGGCAAAGCCGGTGACGATAAATCCTCGACCTCGACGGTCAACGAGGTTCTCGAGCGCCAGCCGGTGGCCAATAGCACCGGTAACGAGCCGGCCGCCGGCTCTGTGGAGGACGTAGCATCGAAGGTTCTGCCGTCGGTGGTGTCGATCTACTCCATGACCCGCTCTGGCGGTGCCGAGGGCTCCGGTTCAATTATCTCCCCAGATGGTTATGTGCTGACCAACCACCACGTCGTTGCTGGCGCGGATCAGGGAGGGAGGCTCGAAGTGACGATGAATGATGGTTCGCGCCATAGCGCTACGTTTGTCGCGTCCGATGCGACGACAGACGTCGGGGTCATCAAAATCGACGACGTCAGCGATCTTCCTTTCCTCCAGTTTGGTGATTCGGACGCGGCCGCAGTGGGGCAGGAGGTAGTTGCCGTTGGCTCCCCGCTGGGGCTCAACGCCACGGTGACGTCCGGAATTGTGTCGGCCAAGAACCGCCCGGTGCGTGCGTCACAGGAAGGTGGGGAGTCCTCGCTTATCGACGCCATCCAGACCGACGCAGCCGTCAACCCCGGTAACTCCGGCGGTCCCCTGGTGGATATGGAGGGCAACATCATTGGCATGAACTCGATGATTGCCTCGCTATCTGGCGGTTCGAATGCCGAAGGCGGCTCCATCGGCCTGGGCTTCGCCATCCCCTCAAATTTTGCTAAGCGAATGGCCGATGAGCTCATCAATAACGGCAAGGTCAAGCATCCCACGTTGGGCGTTAAGGTCCGTGCGCAGAGCGATACCCTTGGCGCGGAAATCGTTGATGTGGAATCTGGCAGCCCGGCTGATAAAGCAGGACTGAAGTCCGGTGATGTGGTCACTCGCGTCAACGACCGGCTCATTGAAAGCTCCGATGCCCTGATTGCGGCAACCCGCTCGCAGGAATTTGGGGCAACCGTGACACTGGAAGTTAAGGGCCGCGACAACGAAGACGTGAGAAAGGTAGAGGTAACGCTGGCGAGCGAGTAAGTTTACAAATACTCGGGCGGTGCGCAAGCACCGCGTGAATACCGCACCCTGACACCTTTTTAAGCAACTACTTCCGGAAGATTCCGTCCCACCTTTAAGGAGAACCTCCGTGGCAGACAACACCGACGCAGCTGAGCTGTTGGGGCGCGATGCCTCACACGAACTTGATGATGTTACCGAGCCCGATGACGCCTTCCTCATTGCGAGCGAGCAAGAACAAAGCGTTCAGGCGCCGCGTCGCGCGCTCGTCGTGATCGTTACCGACCACCCAGATGAGTCAACGGAGGACACATCGCGTTTGGCGGGTGAATTGCTGGCCGAAGCCGATTTCACCTTCGACGGCGCAGTGATTGTTCGCTCCAAGAAATCCAAAATCCGACAGGCGATTGAAACCGGTGTGGTCGGGGGAGTTGACCTCGTATTGACTATCGGTGGCACGGGCGTTGGCCCCCGCGATAAAACTCCTGAGGCAACCCGCGCGGTGCTGGATCAAATGGTTCCGGGCGTGGCGCAGGCGCTGCGCTCTTCCGGCCAGGCATGCGGCGCGGTGGATGCCTGCACCTCCCGCGGTATTTCAGGAGTGTCCGGTTCGACGGTCATCGTCAACGTGGCTTCGTCCCGCGCGGCGGTGCGCGATGGCATGGCAACCTTGACGCCTTTGGTGCATCATCTAGTTGATCAGCTGCAGAAATCCAGCGTCTAATGGCTGATTCCGCACCACGTGCCCGCCGTCGTCGTGCTCAGCGCCCGTCGACCGCCCAGAATTATGACCGCAGCTTCGACGTGCCCGGCGGGCCTGTATCGCAGGCGGCTGGTACCTCTGCTGGGGCTGGCGCCGATGAGCTGCGCATCGTAAGCTTTGATGGCAACAGCGAAGACGAAGTCACCGGTGAGGCTTTCTACCGCGAGAATATGCCGCCGCACTTTGGTACTACGCAGTAGCGCGTCGAGGGCCTAGAGCGCATAAGGAAATCCCGCAGAGCTTCAGCATTGTGCTGGCTCTGCGGGATTGCAGGTTTTGCTTGTGAATTAGAAGCTGGAACCTGGCTTCTCAGTGGTGGTGCCACCGTTCTCAGCAGCGAGCAGGTCGCGGATCTCAGCGAGCAGCTGCTCGGCGGTCGGAGCCGGCTCCTCCGGGTCAACACCCTGGCGGCGCTTAGCGTGCTCGGTGACGGCGTTGAGCGGAGCGACAATGACGAAGTAGATGACGGCAGCGACGATCAGGAAGTTGATGAGTGCCGTGATGACCGCACCAAAGTCAAGGAAGGTCTCGGGATTGTCGGTAATCGCGAAGCCCAGGCCACCGAAGTCCGGGGAACCGAAGGAGTTGATCAGCGGCTGGATGAGGTGGTCCGTGATGGAGGTAACGATTGCGGTGAATGCAGCACCGATGATGACGGCCACGGCCAGCTCGATGACGTTGCCGCGCAAGATGAAATCTTTAAAGCCCTTAAGCATGGGAATATGTCCTTTTCTGCGGAGTAAATGCTTCTTCGGTAGTGCGCGGCTGCGGCGCAGCGCGCGGTGGGAGAACCAACGCTGTTCAATGAGACGGTACCTAGCACGTGATGAGCCGGAAGGGGCCGAAAGGAGCGAGGTTCTTGAAGCGTAGGAGTGCCTACTTAGGAAGAAGTATCGGGGGAAAATTGCTGGAATAGAAAAGACCACTGTTGAGCGCTCACAGCATGCGTTGCCACGACGTTGTGAGACAGGAAAGACACACAAACATTAGCGCCTGAGTGGATGCGCCCATACTAGGCAGAGATTGTTGGTGGTGGCAACATCCCGCAGCACCATTGATGCGCAAACGCGGCGATCTTCACAGTGTCATCTTAATTGTGGGCACGGTCGCCCACGATGACGACCGTGAGCGGTTGCGCAAGGGAAGCGGCAGCGACGTCCTCGGCAGCCTCGGCGGGGAGGGCAACGAGCAACGATTGTGTGCGTGCATCATCTCCGCCTGTTCCTACCGACACGACGCGAGCGCCACGGGCAATAGTCTTTCCGCGTGCGGGGGCGGTACCGTCGGGCCCGTCCTCGACCGTGCCGACGATGTTGACCGTATCTCCATGGTGGAGATTACGAGAAATCTCCGGCTCAGCCAGCGTAAGCGGGATGAGGTGGCCGTTGTCCATACCGAAATCTGCGACGAGATCTGAGCTGAGTAGGCGAGTTGTGGTCAAGATTTCGCCAGCGCTCGCGGCCGCTACCAGCACGCGTCCCACGGCATCCTCTGGGTTATTTCCCAACGCCGTGGCGGGAAGAGCGGAGGAGGGGACGCGGGCCACGGAGACATCGCCAAGCGCTAGCGTCTCCCCGGCCGCCACGTCCCGGGCCATGACTACGACGCGGGGCTGCTCACGCGTGGAAGCGAGCGCACTGGCTGCGGCGGTCACGAGCAGGACAGCTGCGATAACGCGGCGCAGGAGCACGCTGCGGCGATGTCCCGGGGTGCGCAGAACATGTAGAAAATCCATACCTTCTTAGACTGCGCGTGGCACCGCGTGGTTCCCGGGCGGGGCCCGAAAGCGATTAAAGCCAGCGCATCCCGCGCTCGGTCAGGACGCCATCGACTGGGCGGTCGTGCTCATCGAAGGGGACATCGCGGACCTCGCTGGAATGCACCAAGGCGACGACAGGTGGGCGCCCAGTGGGGAGGGGAGTGAGCGCGCGGTCGTAGTATCCCGCTCCCTTGCCCAAGCGCATGCCTGATTCGCTGACTGCCATCGCGGGTGCGAGGATGAGATCGAGCTGGGCCAGGATTTCGCTGCTGTGGCGCTGGCCGACGGGCTCCGCAATCCCCAGCGCCCCCGGGCGCATGGCCTGTGGGCCGGTATATAGCGTCCACAAAAGCTCCCCGTCTGTACCGGAAATAGGCAGGTAAACCTCTTTGCAGAGCTGTGCCACGGCATCCACGAAGCTGGGCCCGCCCGGCTCTGTGCCCAGTGGGTGGTAGGCGGCAATGCGCATCGCGGGAGTCAGGAGCTCTCTTACACCAGCACACCACGCGGCGTTGTCGTCAGCACGCTGTTCAGAGGTGCGTTCGCGGCGGGCGTTAAGAAGTGAGGCTCTTAAGGCGTCCTTGGGGGAGGTCGTCATGGTTGCTAATCATAATGTGACGGCGTAGCGCAGCGCAGGAGAGCGGTGGGTGCATTGTAAAGTGGAACTTATGGCTATTGCACACGAGGATTCCCACACCGGGATCGCTACGGTCGTTGTCCCCGCTGCTGGCATGGGCACTCGCTTCCTGCCTGCCACCAAGACCGTGCCCAAGGAGCTGCTCCCCGTCGTTGATACGCCGGGCATCGAGCTTATTGCGGAAGAAGCCGCTTCGGTTGGTGCTCAGCGCCTCGCGGTGATCACCGCACCAAACAAGCAAGAAGTGATGCGGCACTTCGAGGAGTTTCCGGATCTGGTTGAGACACTCGACGCCCGCGGCAAAGACGAGCAGGTTGCTAAGGTCAAGCGCGCCGCCCAGCTGATCCACCCGATTTCGGTGGAGCAGGAAAAGCCGCTGGGCCTGGGCCACGCGGTGGGCCTGGCGGAATCCGTGCTCGAGGATGACGAGGAATTCTTCGCCGTCATGCTACCGGATGACATTGTTCTGCCCGCCACCGTCATGGGGGAGATGGCCCGTGTTCGCGCAGCTCTAGGCGGCAGCGTGCTGTGCGCCTTCGAGGTCGCGCGCGAGGAGACCTTTAACTACGGTGTGTTCGACGTCGAAGACACCGACGCGCCGGGAGTGAAGAAGGTTGTGGGCATGGTGGAGAAGCCGGATCCGGCTGATGCGCCGTCCAACCTCGTGGCCACCGGGCGCTACCTGCTCGACAGGAAGATCTTTGATGCGCTTCGCCGTATCAAGCCAGGCAAGGGTGGGGAGCTGCAGCTGACCGATGCCATCGAGCTCCTCATCAAGGAGGGACACCCAGTTCACGTCGTAGTTCACCAAGGCAAGCGCCACGACCTTGGCAACCCGGGCGGTTATATCCCAGCCAACGTGGACTTTGGTCTGCGCGATGAGAAATACGGTCCCGCGCTCTACAAGGCGATTAAGAAGATTGTGGAGGATTACGAAGAAGAAAACGGGCTGAAGGGCTAAGTCTTGACGCACCAAGCGCGCTAAGCTCTACTCCAGTAACTTCCATCCCTTTAGGCCCCACATACCCCAGAGCAAAGGTAGGCGGTACATGCGTTCGGTCGATGACCAGATGGCGTTCATTCTTGATGCAGCGATGACTCCGGAGCCGGTACGCATCGCCATCGCGAATGCGCTGGGTCTCAAGTGCGCGGAGGAGGTGCAGGCTAATCAGCCACTGCCGGGCTTCCCGCAGGCGGCGATTGATGGCTACGCCGTGCGTGCCGTGGACGTCGGGGGAGAAAAAGCCCTCAAGGCGCGCACTCGCCACGACGCTGAGGATGCGGATGCTCCTGCTTCGGAGACTGAGATTGAGCGCTCGCTTCCGGTGGTGGGGGAGGTGCCTGCAGGCTCGCGTCAGCCTTTGCGTTTGCAGCCTAAGCAGGCGGTGCGGGTGTATACGGGTGCGCCTTTGCCCACGCTTGCCGACGCCGTCCTTCCCCTCGAGTGGACCGACCGCGGACGCAAGCGCGTGACCTCGCACCGGCCAGTGCGCTCGGGAGACTTCGTGCGCCGCGTGGGCGATGACATCCAACCCGGCGATGTGGCAGTGTCCTCTGGAACTGTCTTGGGGCCGGCGCAGATTGGCCTGCTCGCGGCGGTGGGGCGCTCGAAGGTGCTGGCGTACCCACGCCCGCGCGTGACCATCGTCTCTTACGGCAAGGAGCTTGTCGACGTCGACCGTGAGCCCGGCCTGGGCCAGGTCTTCGACGTGAACTCTTACTCACTCGCAGCGGCCGCGAAGGAGGCCGGCGCGGACGTGCACCGCGTCGGCATTGCTGCCGGTGAGCCGCGCCGCGTGCGGGAGGCCTTGGAGACTTACCTGGCGCGCAGCGAGGTGCTGGTGATTTCCGGTGCCGTGGGCGGTGCGGGGGCGGATGAAATCCGCGAAGTCCTCGATGAGCTGGGGGATGTCGATACTACTCGTGTGGCAATGCACCCCGGTTCGGTCCAAGGTTTTGGTCTGTTGGGTGAAGAGCGCATCCCCACCTTCCTGTTGCCTTCGAACCCCGTGTCTGCGCTCGTCATCTTCGAGGTTTTTGTGCGCCCGCTGATTCGGTTGTCCCTAGGCAAGCGCAGCGGTCAGCGTCGCGTCGTACGCGCACGCGTGCTCAACCACATGGAGTCCCGCCCGGGCCGTCGCGGATACATCCGTGCCCGGCTGATGCGTGACGCCGAGACCTCCGATTACCTCGTGGAAGGGCTAGGTGGCGCGGCGGGCGCGCCGGCACACCTGCTCGCCGGGTTGTCAGAAGCGAACGCGATGATTCGCATCCCGGAGGAGGTCACCGAGATCCGCCCGGGAGATGTGGTCGACGTCCTCTTCCTGACCCAACGAAGCTAGCCGGCAGCTACGCACGCCATGCTTGATCCTTTTGGTACTGCCGCAGGGAGGTTTTCCACCCCCGCCAGCGGTGAGGCTCACCCCGAGCATCCGGGGTGGCCTGAGGCGACCCCTGCGGTGCGGCTGCGAGGCTCCAGCGTTTTCCCGCACGGAGCGACGGTACGCCTGCGCCCGCTGTTGCGTCGGGATGGCGAGGCGTGGCGGCAGCAGCGCATAGCGGATCGGGATTCTCTTAAACCCGTGGAACCCACGCTGCCGACGTCGTGGGGTGCGGCGCATTCGCAGTCTGCGTGGTGGAATCACCTGATGTTTTTGCGTGATTCTGCCCGCGTTGGAACGGTGGTGCCGCTCGTCATTGACGTCGATGGGCAATTTCGAGGCCAATTGACCCTGGGAAATATTCAGCACGGAGGGGTCAGTGAATGCTGGATCGGCTATTGGGTCCATTCCGGGGTACACGGCGCCGGCGTGGCCACCGTTGCGTGCGCCCTCGGCGTGGACCACGCTTTTTACCGAGTGGGGCTGCACAGAGTCACCGCCACCTACCTGCCGGAGAACCCTGCTTCGGGCAAGGTGCTACACAACAATGGCTTTCGGGATGAGGGATTTCTGCGCCGCAACTTACACATTGACGGCGCATGGCGGGACCACCACTTCTTGGCGCTCAATCGTGAGGATTTTGCCTCGAGCGCGGTGGAGCGCCTGCACGCAGCGGGGCGGATCCTCGGTCTCTAGATCGCGCTTGGATTAGTTCAACTACCTCTGTTTTCACTTAAGTAACAACCTTGTAATTTATGGGCTCGTTGATGCCCATGGAGCCGGTGTGGGCGGCTAGAGTAGGGGCCTAGTTATATTCCCTTTTCGTCGACCCCTGAAAGTGGGACACAGCCGCATGATGACTGCCGTGCCGATCATTCTCGTAATCGTGTTGTGGCTCTTCATCCTCGCCCCGTTGCTTTTGCGTTCGCAGCGTCCGATGAGCCACACGGGTGAGGCCTTTGAAGAGACCCGCGTGCTCTTCGAAGGTGATTCCGGCTCTGTGCCGGGCCGTCGCAAGCCGCGCCTGGGCAAGGAAGATATCCGCCCGCGCGCCCAGGCAGGAACGGGGGCTGCAGCGGACGAAGCGGAGTACGAGCTGGTGGAGGCCGAAGGCGTAAGCGAGGATTCGCAGTCCTCTCGCGCTGAAACCGCTACCTCTGATGAAGCTGCTTCGGACGTCGCGGAGACGATTGACGGCGAGGTTGTTGAGGAAGACGCCGTTGAAGAGGACTTCGAGCTCGAAGCGGAGCCCGCCCACGTCGCCGAGGCTGAGCAGGAAGCAGGACTGGACACCAAGGACGTTGAAGCAGATTCCGCTGAAGTGTTTACAGCCCCAGCAAATGCTGAGGTGGCGGAGGATGCTTATGACTTCGACGACGCCTACACTTCTCCGGTCGATTTGATGTACCCGGGTGCTATTGACGCTGTGGAGGAGGCGCCGACGACGCCCAACGCCGAGGATTCAGATGGGGCTGATGATGCTCCCGACGCGGAAGAATCCACGGCGGCGGAAAGCGAGAACGCTGATGCCGCGGAGCTGAACGCCGAGGACTCTGAGGCCGGCGGCAGCGATACCGAGCTGTCTGAGGACGAGCTCGCCTTCGCACAGCGCCGCCTTGGCCGCGGCGGCTGGGATCCGGTGAAGGAGAAGGAAGCTTCTGCCACGCGTTACCAGCGCCGTCAGCGTACGCTCATCGGGTTGGCGGTAGCAGTGGTAGCTACGGTATGCCTCGGCATCGTCGTGGGTGGATGGACGTGGTGGCTGGCGGCTATCGCTGGTGTTATGACCACGGTTTACCTGGTTGCGCTGCGCGCCCAGGTACGCCGTGAACGGGAGTTGTTGCGGCGCCGCATTTACCACCTACGCCGCGCCCGCCTGGGAGTGCGTAACGCGGAGAACCCCGCCGAGTCGCTTCCGCCGAAGCTGCGCCGCCCGGGCGCGCTCATCCTGGAAATCGATGATGAAAGCCCGGACTTTGACTACCTTCCGGTGTACTCGGAGGATGATTCCGACGGTGGGTTTGACGGTCCTCATCCCACCCCGCGTCAGCGGCGTGATGATTTGGCGGAGCGTCGAGTTGGCTAAGCGCTGTGTTGGCTGAGCGCTAGGCCGGCCACACACCGGATGTACCGCGACGGTGCGAGCCCACGAGGTGGGCATCGACCATGCCGATGGCCTCCATGAGTGAAAAGCACGTTACTGGGCCGACGAACTTGAACCCGGCCTTCTTTAAAGCCTTGGACATGTCCAAGGCTTCTTGTGTGTATTTAGGGATGTCTTCTTCGCGCTCCGGTGCGATGGTCTCTTCCGGCAAGAAGCTCCAGATGAACTCATCGAGTCCGCCCTGCTCTCTTAAGGCCACCGTGGCCTTCGCGTTGGCGAGTACCGCATTGATCTTGAGGCGGTTCCGGATGATTCCAGGATTATTCATCAGGCGCTCCACTTCCTCCTCGCCGAAGCTTGCCAGAAGGTCAGCATCAAACCCCACGAAAGCGGCGCGGAAAGCTTCGCGTTTGCGCAGAACGATCTCCCAGCTCAGCCCAGCCTGGAAGCCCTCCAAACAGAGGCGCTCTAGCAGTGCGGATTCCTCATGGATGGGCATGCCCCATTCGGTGTCGTAGTACTCCTTGAGGAGTGGGGAGGTCATTGCCCAAGCAGGGCGGCCGAGCCCCGCGGAGTCAAAAACAAGTCTCGTATCGTTTGCCATCTGTGTACTAGTCATGCCTTTTTAGACTGCAGAAGTTATTCATCGGTTCCCCAGAGCTACCCGTGGTTGCCAAGGGCTCTCTGCGGATTAGTGCCGCAGCATGCGGCCTCGTGGTCCAGAAGCATCTGCTTCGCGGCTGCGCCGCCGCGATAGGAACCCACACCGCCGCCAGCCGGTACGACGCGGTGACACGGCACCACAATCGGAAGCGGGTTGGTGGCACAGGCGCTCCCCGCGGCACGCGCGGCCTGCGCGCTACCGGCGGCGGTGGCAAGAGCCGAATAGGTCCAACGTTCCCCGAAGGGGATGTCGCGCAGAGCACGCTGCGCCCGATCCCGGAAGGTGCGCGGGGACTCAGGCACGGCGAGAAGCAGCTCAAAATCCCTCCGCGTGCCGGCAAAATACTCGTCAATTTGTTGAGAGGCGTCGACAAGCACCGTGCCCGCAGAGCCAGGTTCGGTGACATCCGTGAGACGTTGCATGCTTCTAAGATCCAGAGATTCGCCGTCGAAATACACGTGAGATAAACCCCGCGCAGAACCCACGAGGGTGAGGCAGCCTAAAGGCGTGTTCGTAGTGGTCCACGTAAGCATGCTGGGTGGGGAGTCCTTTCTGAGGGAGGCGGCTATCCAGGGTAGTCTATGAACCATGAATAGACCCGCCGTACGCGATGCCGCGCTCCTCATCTTCCGCGCGGTGCTGGGAGTAATCTTCGTGGCGCACGGCGTGGACAAGATGTTCTTTAGCGGTATGGACGAAATTACCGGGCAGTTCTCTGCCATGGGGGTCCCACAGCCACAGACCTCGGCATACTTGGCTGCCTTCGCGGAAATGCTGGGCGGGGCGGCCCTGGTGGTAGGCCTTCTCACGACCTTTGTTGCGGGGGCTTTAGCGCTGCTCATGGCGTGCGCATTGTATTTCGTGCACATCGGTAACGGTCTCTTCGCGGCCGATGGTGGTATCGAGTACCCGCTGGTTCTCATCGTGTCATTGCTCATGATCGTGGTCTTCGGTTCCGGCCGGGCGAGCGTGGATGGAGTGCTGAGCCGTGCTGACGCATGAGCAAGTGCAGGCAGCGATTTCCGCGCAGCTAGACGGGGAAGCCCCGCAGCTGTCGCCTGACGTCATCGAGGCACACGTTTCCAGCTGCCCAGACTGTGCAGCCTTCCGGGACAAGGCAGCGGCTCTATCGCGCTCGTTGAGCCTTGTGGAACCGGATGGAGCACCGCCGCAGGATCTATCCGAGGTTATCCTCGCTGGCGTGGAGCCAGAATGGCAGCGAGCTTCGAGCACTCGCCAGGCTTCGCTGTCGTTGGCGCGAGTAACCCTCGGTGTGCTGTCCGTGGCATTTCTTGTGTGGGCGATTGTGGTCGTCGTCAGTGCTTCGGGCTTGACCACCCTGGAGAGCGAAGGGACCCTTGCAGAAGGCGCTGACCCGGAGCGCGCGCGCCTGTTGATCGAGGCCGCAGCACTGCGCTTCGGCCTTGCCAGCGGTTTGGGTTTTGCTGCATGGCGCCCTGCCTCAGCGCCCGGATTGCTGCCGGTGGCGTGCACAATGTTCGCGTTCCTGTGCGGCTTTACCATGCGCGATTTTGCCCTGGGCAGCGTCGCCGCGGGGCAGCTTTATATCCTCATCGGCACCGGGCTCGCCACCGCCTGCCTGGGCTGGGCTTGGGCGGCGGACCGGGGGTTCCTGCTGCGGGACGTTTATCGGACGCTATCTGCTAGCCCGCGTTAGGTCCACGACGGCAGCCACATGATGGAGTTGTACCAAGAATCCGGGATCATGTAGCCGTAGAGAATCGGGGAGAAGTAGGCAAACATCGCTACAACGAGTGCGGCGTAGCACACCGTGATGAAGGTGCCCAGCGGCATCGCGGAACCGAAGAGCCTTGTGAGCCAGTGCCATTCCAGTTTGCGGCCGCGCCCGATCATTTGGCCCAAGGCCAACGCGATGAGCACGATGATGAACGGGATAAACGCCGTGGCATAAAAGAAGTACATCTGGCGGTCGAAGACCGCTAGCCAGGGTAGGAAACCCGCCGCGGCGCCCACGAGCGGAATGAGGAAGGCGCGGTTGCGGCGCACGAGCAAGGACCACAGCCCCCACAGCACCGCTGGAATGACCAGCCACCAAATGGCCGGGGTGCCAAACAGGTACAGCATCTTGCGGCAGGAACCGCCGTCGCCACAGGAAATGTCAGTGGAGGAGTAGTAGAGGATGGGGCGCGCGGCCACCAGCCAGGCCCACGGCTTGGAATCCCAGGGGTGGCTGTGGCCGCCTGAAGTGGTCAAGGAGGCGTGGAATTCCAGCACGGAGGAGTGGTAGTAGAACCAGCCGGCGAGCGGCTCGGGGAGGTTGAGTAGCCAGGATCCTTCTTCGATAGTGCCGTCCACCTTGGCGTGGCGGTAGACGGCGGTTTCATCGGCGAACCAAGCGCGCCATGACCACGCATAGAGTGCTACAGGAACCGCGACGATGGAGGCGAGGGCCGCGGGCGTATCGCGTACCAGCGTGCCCACGATGTAGCGGCGCACTCCATAAAGACGGCGCAGCGCGAGGTCCGAGAAGACGCTCATGAGGCCGAAGAACATGATGTAGTACAGGCCCGACCACTTCACAGAAAGTGTTAGCCCCAGGAAGACACCGGCCGCAAAGCGCCACCACCTGAATCCAAAACGAGGACCGAAGTCGGAATCACCCATGGTGCCCGAAAGGAAAGCGGCGTGGAGGCGCTCGCGCATCTGCTGGTGGTCGCGTGCCAAGGCCCACGCGGCGGCAACCACAAAGAAGACTTGGAAGATGTCGAGCATGCCAAACTTGGAGGCCACGAGAAGCACACCATCGCACACTGCGAGCAGACCGGCTAGGAAGCCAACCTGCCACGAACCGGACAATCGGCGAGCCAGCGCCATAGTCAGCAGGACCGTGCCCACGCCAAAGAGCGCGGCCATGCAGCGCCAGCCCAATGGGGTGTAGCCGAAGAGGGCCTCTGAAATCGCAACAATCTGCTTGGCCAGCGGTGGGTGGACGACGAGGCCATAACCCGGATTGGACTCAATACCGCCGATAAAAAGGTTATGCCAGCTGGTAACCATGTCCCAGGCCTGCGGCACGTAGTGCTTCTCATCGAAGACGGGCGTGCCTTCGGAGACCGGGGAGGTCAGGCCAATGAAGCGCGTGAGGAAAGCCAGCGCCGCGATGATCGCGGTGCTGATCGTGTCAGCCGTGGTCCAGACATAGGGCCGGGGAGCAGGAGGCGCTGGCCGGGTATGGGCGCCGCGTGCGATAGACGGACGCGGGCGCTTGATGCGGCCAGATCGATCGGTAGGGGTTGCGATACTCACTCGGATGAGTCTAGCGTGCGTGTGCCATGCTGGGGAGTATGAGTCTTCAGCTTGAACCCTTGCCGCGTGGGGTCATCCTTGCCGCCACGCCGCTGGGAAACCCCGGTGACGCTTCGGCCCGCTTGATGCAAGCATTGGGCCACGCAGATGTAATTGCCGCAGAAGATACCCGCCGCGTTCGCAATCTGGCCCAGGCGTTGGGGGTGGAGATCCGCGGCAGGGTGGTGTCCAATTTCGACCACAACGAAGAGGAGCGTTCGCGCGCTCTCGTCGCCGCCGCCCGGACCGGGACAGTGCTCGTGGTGTCCGACGCCGGTATGCCTCTGGTGTCTGATCCTGGGCACTCCATCGTCACCGCAGCAGTGGAAGCAGACGTGCCCGTGACCTGCTTCCCAGGACCCTCGGCGGTGCCGACGGCTCTTGCGCTGTCTGGTTTGGGGGTGGGGCATTTTCTCTTCGATGCCTTCCCGCCGCGCAAGCCTGGGCCGCGCAAGGCGTGGCTGGAGTCCTTGGTGGGGGAACAGCGCGCGATTGCGTTCTTCGAGTCCCCGCACCGTTTGGCGCAGACGCTTGGCGACGCCTCCGCGATCCTCGGCGCCGACCGTCGCGCCGCTGTGTGCCGGGAGCTGACGAAGACCTATGAGGAGATTAAGCGAGGCTGCCTAGGCGAGCTCGCGGAGTGGGCTGAAGAGAATGCGCGGGGCGAAATCACCGTAGTAATCGAGGGCGGTGAGGCCGCGCCCGTGTCGATGGAGACCCTCGTTGAGCAGGTCCAGACAGAAGTAGAGCGGGGTGTGCGTGCCAAGGATGCGTGCAAGAAGGCGGCAGCGGGAACAGCATGGTCCAACCGTGAGCTCTATGACGCTTACCTTGCTGCGCGCGGCTGAGCACCACCTCAGGTTTCTGGTGATGACCGTCTCTTTTCGGGCAATCGTTATGGCATCGTTATTCGCAGAAAGGTTGAGGGAGCCTGGGCGGTAGCCGGAGACAGAGCCGGATTGTATGGACACGCTGCACAGTTGGCGCACAGAATGGTGCTGAAGGGTGTGCACTGTGTGGAGAAGTGCTTGGAGGAAATTGCCCGCCTTCCAAGCGCTGCGGCTGTGAAATAAGCCCGCTGTGCAGGTTTTTTATGAGCGCTATGGTTTGACTAGTTGATGGGACAGCACCATGGTTTGAAGGTATGACAGACTCGACCAATACAGACAATGTGAAGGACACGGGGGTGTCTTCGGCCGCCTCCCAAGAACAAAGCTCGCCGGCCGCGTCGGATGATTACCGCACTGTCGACGAGCGCCTAGAGGCGACGTCAGCTACGAGCCAGCTTCAGGACATGCTCACCAATAAGGAGTTTGATCCTTCGGCTGCAGCTTTGCCCGTAGAAGCAGAAGAGGACGACAAATTTGGGCCCGGTGGCATCGACTCACCGATTGATTGGAGCATCGTCGGTATCGCGGGCCTCCTCATCGCTGCCTTCGTGGCATGGGGACTGGTCGCGCCGGAGAGCTTCGGTTCATTCTCCAGCAATGCTCTCAACTTTGTGGTGACAAACTTTGGCTGGGCTTATGTGCTCTTCGGCACCATCTTCGTTATTTTTGTCATCTGCATCGCGGCCTCTAAGTTCGGCACCATTCGTTTGGGCAAGATCAACGAGGAGCCGGAATTCTCCACGGTCTCGTGGATTGCGATGATGTTCGCGGCTGGCATGGGCATCGGCCTGATGTTCTACGGCGCTTCCGAGCCGCTCAACTATTTTAAGAACGGAGTTCCCGGACACGGTGAGCACGAGGTGGGAACCTCAATGGCTACGGCCATGTTCCACTGGACTCTGCACCCGTGGGCGGTTTATGCCATCGTTGGCCTCGCCATCGCTTATTCCACCTTCCGTATCGGCCGTAAGCAGCTGTTGAGCCAGGCCTTTGTGCCGCTCATCGGCCAGCGTGCTGCCGACGGCGCCGTGGGCAAGATCATTGATATCTTGGCCATCTTCGCCACTGTCTTCGGCACTGCTTGCTCGTTGGGGCTAGGTGCTATGCAGATCCAGGCGGGCCTGGAAGCGTCCGGAATTATTGAGAACCCCACGCAGAGCGTCGTGATTGGCATCGTTGTGGTACTGACTTTGGCCTTTATCTTGTCGGCCATGTCTGGTGTGGGCAAAGGCATTCAGTACCTCTCTAACGCCAACATGGTCCTGGCAGCTCTGCTGGCCATTTTCGTGTTCATCTTTGGCCCGACGGTGTCGATTCTGAACCAGATTCCGGGCTCCATCGGTAACTACCTGGCGAACTTCACCGAGATGATCGCTCGTACTGCTGAGTCCGACAATGGAACCGCTGGCGAATGGTTGTCGACGTGGACAATCTTCTACTGGGCTTGGTGGGTTTCCTGGTCGCCGTTTGTTGGCATGTTCCTTGCGCGCATTTCCCGCGGCCGTTCTGTCCGCGAATTCTGCATTGGTGTGCTCTTGGTTCCCGCCGGTGTCTCCACCGTATGGTTCGCCATCTTCGGTGGTACGGCTATCCACATGGAGCAAAACGGCAACTCCATCTCTGGCGACTCTGCTGAGCAAGAACTGTTCAACCTCCTGCAGAACCTGCCTGGTGGTTTCGTTGCGGGCATCGTTGCCGCCCTGCTGCTGGCCACGTTCTTCATCACGTCGGCCGACTCGGCGTCGACAGTCATGGGCTCGATGTCCCAGTCCGGTGCAACCACCGCTAAGCCGTGGCTATCCGCGGCATGGGGTGTGCTCACTGCAGCCGTCGGCCTGACCCTGCTGCTGTCGAGCGAGGATTCCCTGTCGAACCTGCAGAATGTCACCATCGTGGCAGCACTGCCATTCCTCTTCATCCTTGTCGGGCTCATGTTCGCTATCTTCAAGGACTTGCGCAATGACGTGATTTACCGCGAGTACCGCGAATCCCAGGCCTTCCAGCGCAAGATGGCGCGTGAGCGTCGCCTGCACCGCGAATTCCAGCGCGAACAGGCCTTCAAGGCCCGCCGTCGCCAGCACAGCCACAAGAACTAGTTCTGGCGCGCGAGCTTTTCTCCTCTGCACCCCCTCACTGCATTGCCGGTGAGGGGGTGTTCGATAGAGTAGAGGCCATGACTGAGACAGTTGTCGTTAATGTTGCTTGGCCCTATGCCAACGGACCCCGCCACATCGGACACGTGGCGGGCTTCGGTGTTCCTTCCGACGTGTTCGCCCGTTTCCAGCGAATGCGTGGCAACGACGTCCTCATGGTTTCTGGTACCGATGAACACGGCACCCCGCTGCTGGTTCAGGCGGACAAGGAAGGCGTGACGGTGCGTGAGTTGGCGGATCGCTACAACCGCCAGATCGTCACCGACCTGGCTGGGCTCGGCCTGTCTTATGACCTCTTTACCCGCACCACGACGCGCAACCACTACGCGGTGGTGCAGGAGCTGTTCAAGGGACTCTACGAGAACGGCTACATGATTAAGGAGACCACCCAGGGTGCGATCTCGCCGTCCACTGGCCGCACTTTGCCGGACCGGTACATTGAGGGCACCTGCCCGTTGTGTGGCGCCGATGGCGCGCGCGGTGACCAGTGCGATAACTGCGGTAACCAGCTCGATCCGGTGGACCTGATTAACCCAGTATCCAAGATCAACGGCGAGACTCCGGAGTTTATTGACACCGAGCACTTCCTGCTGGATCTGCCTGCGGTCAAGGAGGTCCTCGAAGAGTGGTTGAAGACTCGTGAGGATTGGCGCCCCAACGTTCTCAAGTTCTCCCTCAACCTGCTGGAGGACATGCGCCCGCGCACCATGACCCGAGACATCGACTGGGGAATTCCCATTCCAGTCGAGGGCTGGGAGGACAATGGTGCGAAGAAGCTCTATGTGTGGTTCGACGCGGTCATTGGTTACCTGTCTTCTTCCATCGAGTGGGCACACCGCACCGGCAACCCGGACGCGTGGAAGGATTACTGGCAGAACCCGCAGGCGCGCCACTACTACTTCCAGGGCAAGGACAACATCACCTTCCACTCCCAGATCTGGCCAGCGGAGCTCTTGGGCTATGCGGGTAAGGGCTCCAAGGGCGGTGAGCTGCACACCTATGGTGAGCTCAACCTGCCGACGGAAATCGTGTCTTCGGAGTACCTGACCATGTCTGGGTCCAAGTTCTCCTCTTCCAAGGGCGTCGTTATCTACGTCAAGGACTTCCTTGAGGAGTTCGGTCCTGACGCGCTGCGCTACTTCATTGCCGTTGCCGGTCCGGAAAACAACGACACCGACTTCACCTGGGATGAGTTCGTGCGCCGCATTAACAACGAGCTCGCCAACGGCTGGGGCAACCTGGTTAACCGCACCGTGTCGATGGCGCACAAGAACTTCGGTGAGGTGCCGGCACCGGCCGCGCTGGAGCAGGCAGATAAGGACATCTTGTCGCTTGCAGAGGAAACCTTTGCCACCGCCGCGGGCTTCCTCGAGCAGTCCAAGTTTAAGCAAGCCATGACCGCCATCATGCACGTCGTGGGTGAGGCCAATGCCTACATCGCTGCTATGGAGCCGTGGAAGCTGGCCAAGGATGAGACCCAACGTGAGCGGCTGGCCACGGTGTTGTGGACCGCGCTGCAGGTGGTCTCCGATTGCAACGTGATGCTGACCCCGTTCCTGCCCTTTACCGCCCAAAAGGTGCACGAGACCCTGGGCCGCGAGGGAGTGTGGGCCGCACAGCCGCGCATCGAGGAAGTGGCGGATGACATGCCGGTTGAACTTGTTGGCGTAAACCTTCCGCCGGAGAATCACCCGTACCCGATCATCACGGGTGACTACTCCGCGCAGCAGGCCGCGTGGAAGCGATTCGACATAACCCCGGGGACCGCGCTGCAGAAGCCGAAGCCGCTGGTGGCTAAACTTGCCCCAGAGCTCGGTGAGACCGGCCCGGAGTGGGCCCCGGTTCAGAAGTAAAGGCGTGGGCTCGGCGTTTCGGCGCTCGCTTGCGCCCTTCCTGCTCTTTTCCGTTGTTTGCCTCACCGCGCTGAACCTGCGTTCGGGTATTGCTTCGGTGGCACCGGTGCTGGGGCAGATCCAAGACTTTTTTGGAATCAGCTCTGGGCAGGCAGGTTTGTTGACCGCGCTGCCGGGGCTGTGTTTTGCCGCCATGGGGTTGGCGGCGGTTCCCATCGCGCGCCGTGTGGGCCTAAGCCGTACCTTGGCCGGCGGCACGGTGGCCTTGGTTGTGGGGCTCGGCCTGCGTCCATGGGTAGGTAGCTTTCCGCTTTTCGTCGTGCTTACCCTGTGCGTTGTTGCCGGCATCGCGCTAGCAAATGTGCTGCTTCCTGCATGGATCAAGCAGCATGGGTCGGGCCGCACGTTGGTGGCGCTGATGACCACCTACACCACGATGTTGGGCGTTTCCAGTGCACTCGGCCCATTGTCCGCGGTGACACAAAAATCGTGGCAAGGTGCGTTGTGGATTTGGTGCCTGCCCGCCATCGCCCAGCTGGCGGCTTGGATAGTGGTCCTACCCAAGGCCGGCAAGGACGTCGCCCACGGCACGGTTGATGGCGCGGAAGTGCAACGCCCCATGTTCACCTCACCCACTGCGGTGGCCATGCTCTTTTTCTTCGGATTGCAGTCCACCATGGCCTATGTCCAGATGGGCTGGCTGCCGCGCATGCTGGTAGAAAAAGGCGTGAGTGAGAACACCGCCAGCGTGGCGCTGGCCGTCATCGGAGTCTTCAATATTCTCGGCGGCGTAGTCATGCCGTGGCTCATCTCGCGTCTTAACCGCCTGACTCCCGTTCCCGTGGTGCTTTCTTTGTGCACGTGTGCCGGGTGGGGTGGAGTGCTCGTGGCTGCCGACGCCGCCCCGCTGGCCTGGGCCTCGTTGATGGGGATCGGCGGTATGTGCTTCCCATTGGCGCTTGCTCTGCTCACTGCCCGCACGCGCACCGCGCTCACCACGGCGCGGCTCTCCGGCTTCGTTCAGCCGGGCGGCTACGTCTTGGCGGGCCTCGTACCGTTGTCCGTGGGAGTGGTGCGCGGGGCCACCGGGGATTGGACCGCTGTGCTCATTGGTCTCATGGTGCTCTGTTTCTGCATGCTGGTCGCGGGCCTGCGTGCGACGACGCGTGTCTACATTGACGACGAGCTCGCTGCCTAGCAGGTCCTCGCCAGTTGCGGTAGCTTTTGTGTTACAGCGTTAGTTAGAGTTAACGTCTCGCGTTATTGACGCGTCGCGTTATGGGGGGTATGGTGCGTTTATGATTCAGTCGTTCGCGGATAGGGCCACTGAGCGTCTATGGAATCGAGAGCGGGTGCTCTCGATTGATTCACGTATTCACTCGGTAGCTCTTCGCAAGCTGAGGCAATTGGGCTACGTTCAGAGGCTCGATGAGCTTCGGATTCCTCCAGGAAATAGGCTCGAAGCTTTGAAGGGCGATCGGCGGGGTCAATACAGTATTCGTATCAATGACCAATGGCGGATCTGCTTCCGGTGGACCGCTTTAGGGCCAGAGGAGGTTGAGATCGTTGACTACCACTAACAAGCTCCCCCCAGTACACCCAGGTGAAATCCTTATGGAGGACTTTCTCAAGGACATGGGGATTACCCAACACAAACTCGCTGTTTCGATAGGGGTCCCGCCTCGACGTATTAACGAAATCGTCCACGGAAAGCGGGCTATTACCGCCGATACGGCTCTTCGTTTGGCTAAATATTTTGGAATGTCCCCACAGTTCTGGCTGGGACTGCAGACTCACTACGATTTGGATGTCGCGGAAGACAAAATTCTTGCTGAGTTGGACGATATTGTGCCGCTTCAGGCAGCGTCGGCTTAACTTGTGCGCGGGGAGTGACTGAGCAGCACAGTGTGAGTCTCTTGGGTTGAAACTGCCGTTGTTGCCAAAGTTTCCCGCTTCGTCTCAGGATCTGGCCAGATCTTTGGCAACAATGGCAGTGCCGTCACTGAGGTGGGGCGTAGGGCAGTGCCGTCACTGGGGTGGGGCGGCAATCAAGCCGCTTTAGGAGCGGTTGAAGTCGCGCTGCAGGTGCACCAGCCCTAGCCGCACGCCGTCCTTGGTGTGGATATTGGGCATGCGGCCAGTCTCCACAAAACCGAACTTCTTGTGTAGGGCGATGGAGGACTCGTTGGTGTCCACGATGTAGGTGATCATCGTCTCCACGTAGTCATTTTCCTTTGCGTGATCCATGAGCGTGTCCATGAGCTCGCTGCCCACGCCCTTGCCGCGCGCTGATTCCGCGATGTAAATGGAGTCCTCTGCCGTGCCGTAGTAGATGGCTGGGGTGACGAATTGGAAGTAGGCGGCCCAACCGACAATTTCGTCGTCGTCCACGGCGACATAGACCGGATAGTTGTCCTTTTCCATCTGCGCCAGCCACTTCTCGCGGTCCTCTACGGACTCCTGCCATGTGACGAGGTTGGCGGCCGGTTTCGCGGCGGAGGCGGAGTTGTAGATGGCGGCGATTGCGGAGGCGTCGGCAAGCTCTGCGGGACGGACGTGCATGATGTTCCTTAAACCATGAGTTGCAAGTGGGTGAGGTCTATCCAGCGCCCAGCTTTGCGGCTGACTTCTTTTAACGTTCCTACAGTGGCAAAGCCGAACTTTTCATGCAACTTGATGGATGCGGCGTTGTCCGCCACGATGAGTGCCAGCAGCGTATGGACCTGCTCTGCCTCGCGGGCATGCTCAACGACTGCACCGAGCAAGCGCGTGCCCACCCCGCGGCCGTGCGCTGCGGGATCAACGTAGATCGTGGTCTCGTAGCATCCCAGCCACACCTTGGGATCGCGGTAGGGGCGGTAGAGAGCCCAGCCCAAGTACGTGCCGTCGTCAGTGAAAGCCACGAAGCAGGGGCAGCCGTCGCGGCGTAGCTGGTGGAGATACTCGGTGCGCTCTTCCACCGTGGCGGGTTCGCTGCGAAAGATGAAGTGGGTCTCTCGGATGGCCCAATTCAGCGTGGCGGTCATCGCGGGGACGTCGGCGTCCGTCGCTTCACGGATAATCATGCGCGCAAGACTACACTCGCAGCCATGTCTAAGAAGAAGCCACGCCCCACGCCCGTTCCCGCCGAAGGTTTGAGCCAGCTTATCGACGCCCACACGCACCTCGCCTCCTGCCGCGACGATGATTCCGAGCTCGTTGAGCGTGCTCGTGCTGCTGGTGTTGAGCGCATCGTTACCGTGGGTGATGGCTTGGCTGAGGCGGAGAAGGCTTTGGCGGCGGCGCAGGAATTCGACAACGTGTATGCCGCGTGCGCCATTCACCCCACTAAGGCGGCTGAACTTAATGAGGCTGCTCGTTTGCGCTTGAGCGAGATGGCTGCGGATCCGCGTTGCGTGGCCATCGGGGAGACAGGCTTAGATACCTATTGGATTCACCACGAGCCGGAAACCACCGCGCCCCTCGAGGTGCAGGAAGAGGCTCTTCGTTGGCACGCGGAATTGGCGGCCAAGGTGGGAAAGACGCTGATGATCCACAACCGCGAGGCCGATGAGGACCTCATGCGTGTGCTGGGGGATTGCCCCGAGCCGCCGACGGTGATGCTGCACTGCTTTTCCTCGCCGCTCGCCGTGGCCAAAGAAGCCCTTGAGCGCGGCTATGTTCTGTCTTTCGCCGGCAACGTTACTTTCAAGCGTAATGAGGAAATGCGCCAGGCCGCTGCCATTGCCCCGGCAGGGCAACTGCTGATTGAAACGGATGCGCCGTACATGACGCCGGAGCCTTTCCGGGGAGCGCGTAATGAGCCCTCCTTGATTGGGCACACGTATCGTTGTGTGGCGCAGGCGCGTGGTCAAGAAGTGGAGGATCTCGCGGCGGAGGTGGCCACGACCTTCGCGCGGGTCTTTGGCGTGTGAGGATTTTCACTTTATCTAAAGGTGCTGCTCAGTGGTGGCGCACGTGTTTGTTGTGACGAGTGTGCTGCTAGTGGCCGCGGCGCGTGAATGCATTTCGTAAGTTACGTTCTGTTACCGTATTGTTATTCAAAGTTAGTCCGGCATTGATGTCGCCGGCGGGCGCGCGTGGGGCGCGCCGTGACAGGTGTTCAGAATGCGGGTTCCTGCATTGTGAACACGAAGCATCGTGAAGACGAGTAAAGGTTTATGTCCCCGAAGAAGCAGATCAAGCGAATCAACAATTCCCGCTCTTTGCCGCTGCGCATGGCTACCGGTGGTGTCCTTGGCACCCTAGCCGTGGGCGGCGTCGTTGCCGTCAGCACGCAGAAGGACATCACACTTGACGTGAACGGCGAGACCACTCAGCTGGCCACCTTCGCCGGTGATGTCAACGCTGCCCTCGAGGCTGCCGGAGTCAACGTTGAGGGAGAAGACGTTGTTTACCCGGCCCTGTCGGAGCCGGTCGCTGACGGTGATTCGATCACCGTTCGCACTGCCAAGCCTGTCGCGGTTACCATCGATGGCGTCGAAAAGCAGCTGTCGTCTACCGATCTCACGGTGTCTGACCTGCTGGGCGGCCTCGATGGAATCGCCCCGGGTGCTGCCATCACTTCCGGTTCCAAGACCGTGGAGGAGGATGAAACGGTGACTGAGGGAATGAACCTTGAAGTGGTGTCCCCGAAGATCGTTAAGCTTACTGACGGCGGTTCCGTTTCCTATGCCAGCGTTGCGGCCAAGACTGTGGGGGACGTGCTTGAGGCTCGTGGAATCACGGTGGGCAAGGATGACCGCGTATCCCCAGCTCTGGATACGCCGGTGAAGGCCGGTACTGCCATTACCGTGGACCGCGTTGAGATCTCCGAAGAGGAAAAGACGGAGGACTTTGACGCGCCGGCTAATTATGTCGATGACCCAGAACTCGTGGAAGGCACTGAGGAAGTCCGCGAGGAGGGAACCCCCGGTTCGCGCGCCGTGACCCGCAAGATTGTCAAGGTCAACGGCAAGGAAGAATCCAACGAGATTATCAAGGAAGACGTGCGCAGGGAGGCCGTTGCTGCCGTGATTGCGCGCGGAACCAAGCCGAAGTCCACCGCGCCGGCCGTTGCGGATGGCTCCGTGTGGGATTCCATCGCACAGTGTGAGGCAACCGGCAACTGGGCAATCAATACCGGCAATGGTTTCTCCGGTGGACTGCAGTTCACCCCGTCGACCTGGGCTGCTTTTGGTGGCACCGAGTATGCCCCAGAGGCATGGCAGGCTTCTCGCGAGCAGCAGATCGCTGTGGCAGAGAAGGTTCAAGCCGCGCAGGGCTGGGGTGCATGGCCTGCGTGTACCGCCAAGCTCGGCCTGCGCTAAAGCTTACGAGCCACGCGTATTAGTCTGAGTGGTATGACTCAACCCCATCTGCTGGGCCCAGTGGAGATCCGCGAACTCGCCGCTGAGCTTGACGTGACGCCGACGAAGAAGCTGGGCCAGAACTTTCTGCATGACCCGAACACCATCCGCCGCATCGTCGCTGCTGCCGATTTGTCCCCAGAGGACCGCGTGGTGGAGGTGGGCCCCGGGCTGGGTTCGCTGACTTTGGGGCTGTTGGGGGAAGTTGCGCACGTAACGGCCGTGGAAATTGACCCGCGTCTGGCTGGCAAACTGCCGGATACCGTGGCCGCGCGGGCAGCCGATTTTGCTGACCGTCTTTCGGTCGTGGAAAAGGATGCGCTCACCGTTGAGGCGGGCGAGTTGGGGGAGCCCACCGCTTTGGTGGCCAACCTGCCCTATAACGTCGCGGTACCTGTGTTGCTCCACCTGCTGGAGGTCTACCCATCGATTCGCCGCGTTTTGGTCATGGTGCAGCTGGAGGTGGCTGAGCGCCTTGCCGCCGCGCCGGGCAACAAGGTCTATGGCATTCCTAGTGTGAAGGCATCTTTTTATGGCCCGGTTAGGCAAGCCGGGACAATCGGCAAGAACGTGTTTTGGCCGGCGCCGAAGATTGAGTCGGGCCTGGTGCGCATTGACTGCACCCGTCCCTTCGACGAGGCGCTGCGCCCGCGGCTTTTCGCGCTGATCGACGCCTCCTTTGCCCAACGCCGCAAGACCCTCCGCGCCGCCCTGGCGGGCTTTTATGGTTCCGCCGCGGCAGCCGAGGAAGCGCTGCGCGCGGCGAATATCGATCCGCGCCTGCGCGGCGAGAAGCTAGGCGTGGAGGATTTCGTTAGGTTGGCGGAAGCCTCATGAGCAAGACGGTAAACGAGTCTCCGCAGCTGTGGCAGGCGCGTGCCCACGCTAAGGTTAACCTGCACCTGGGTGTGGGCGAGGCCCGCGCGGATGGTTTCCACGAGCTGGCCACCGTGTTCCAATCCCTCGATGTACACGACCGCGTGAGCTACCGCTGGGGCGAGGGCTGTGCCGTGGAGGTCACGGGTAACCACGCGACAGGTGTGCCGGCATCGACCGAGAACCTGGCATGGCGCGCGGTGGAGCTGGTGACGAAAAACCTCATGCTGCCGGCAGCTGGCACGCTGACGATGGAGAAGAACATCCCCGCCGCCGGCGGGATGGCTGGCGGCTCCGCCGATGCCGCCGCGGCCCTGCTTTTGGCCAATCACGCGCTGAGCACTGAGTTTGGTCGGAAGCCTCTCAGCATGGAAAAGCTCTACGAACTCGCCGCGGAACTCGGCTCCGACGTGCCTTTTACCCTCATGGGCGGCACGGCTTTGGGACGCGGCCGCGGTGAGCTTCTGACTCCGATGCTGGCGCGTGGGTGCTATATCTGGGCGATCATCACCAATGCTGAGGGTTTGTCTACGCCGTCGGTATTCCGCAAGCTGGATGAGCTGCGCGCTGCCGGCCGTGGAAGCACAGCGCACTTGGACACGGAAGCCGTGGGTCAAGCCCTCGTAGGAGGCAACCCCCGTGAGCTCGCCGCAGTGATGCACAATGACCTCCAGCCAGCAGCACTCTCGCTGCGCCCGGACTTGCGCAAGATTCTGGATACTGGTGAGGCCGCCGGCGCCCTCAAGGGAATTGTCTCCGGTTCTGGTCCTACCTGCGCCTTCCTCTGCGAAAACGAGGAGACCGCGCAGGAGGTGGTGGCCCAGGTGTGCGCCGATAACCGCGGGACCCGCGGATTGGTGACCTATGGGCCGGCTACCGGTGCAACGCTGGTCTAGCACCAGCAGGGTGAATGGTGGAGGCCCTTAGAGGACAGCCATCTCTACGGGCTTGACATCGAGCTTGTAGCGCTGTGGTTCTTGGTCGCCGAGGAGGTCAAGAACGACCAGTTCCTGCTTGTTTGCGTCGGTGACGTAGGCATAGCCGTTGGCTGCCTTCAGGATTGGCCCTGGTTGTTGCCACTCCTCGTTTTCCTTCCACTGGGAGATGGCGTCAATCTTCTTGGTTATCTCGCCGGAATCTGGGTCGATGATGTTGAGTGTGCCGTCGGTCGTGAGCACCAGTGCCTCGCCCAAGGGCCCGCGGGCCAAGGAACGGAACCAGTAGGACTCGCCGAGCTCGACCTTCGTGGCGGAGTAGTCCTCCGTATTGATGAGGGTCACTGAGGTGGGGCGCTCGAAGTCGGCATCTTTGTCGGTCTTGTTATCCGCCAGGATGATGTTGGATTCCTCTGATCCCGCGGAGTTGCCGGAGCGCTGGTAGCCGTCTTTGCCTGCATAGGCGGAAGCGTCGATCTTGTGGAATTCAGTTCCGTCGAAGACGATGGGCCCGTCCTCGCATCCGAAGAAGAGGGAGCCATTGCCAGCGGCAGCTTCGCCGTGAACACCAGGACACTCGGTGGTTTCCGCAAGGACCTTGCCAGACTTGTCCACATGCTGGATGGTGTGGCGCTCATCTTCGGTGCCCTTCGTAGTGACCACGGAGCCGTCTTTCAGCGGAACCGCGACGCCGTGGTGCGCGGCTCCTGTCTCGACGGTGTTGACCGGCTGGGCGTCTTCCTTGCCGAAGTCCTCGGTCTTGTAGATCTTTGCTACACCATCTCCGTCGGAGAAGAGCGCGGTAAAACCATCGTGGTGAACCACGTGGCCGGCGTGAGGTGCGTCAATGGAAGCGTCGTCAAGCTGCGGCTGAGCCGCGTAGTAGTGCTTGTGATCTCCGTGTGGCTTGGTGATGCGCCCGGTGTCGTAGGTAAGGAAGCTATCGCCTTTGGTCACCATGATGTGGCGGTTATCGCCGGCATCGCTAAGCCGGAGAAATGCTTTCAGTTCTTCGTTGTCGATGACCTCACCGGTCTCTCCATCGAGCGTGGTGAGGCCGTCCTTATGGGAGATGAGGACACGGGAAGGAAGCTCTGCCACCTCGGTTTCGCCAGCGGAGGCTTCGAAGCCGTCATGGCTGTGCTCTCCGTCATGGCCTTCGTCGTGTTTGGCATGCGCGTGGGAGGCTGCAGCGCTGGAGGGCGATGAAGCTTCGTTGCTTTCGGGGGAGGAACAGGAGGTCAGCGTGATGATGCTTGCGGAAAGTGCGGTGCACAGGATGAGACGTTCTCTTTTCATGGTGTTGCAGAGTATTGGAAATGAAAATCAATAGCAATAAAGGTAATGGTGCGGGGGTAGCCGTGTTGAAGCACTAAGATGAACTCTCGATATGGCGAACCTCATTAACCTCGAAAACGTAACCAAGTCCTTCGGGCTCAAGACCCTGCTGAACGGGGTCTCGCTCGGTGTTCAAACCGGTGATCGCATCGGCATCGTCGGCGTTAACGGCGGCGGCAAGACCACGCTGCTGGAGGTCCTCACCGGCATTGAGCCGCCGGACGCGGGCCGCGTATCCCACAACTCGGACTTGCGCATGGCGGTGGTAACCCAGCGGTTCGAGCTGGAGGAGTCCCTCACCATCGCCCAAGTCATCATCGAACCGCTCGGGCTGGAAACCTTCGAGTGGGCTTCTAACGCCAAGGTACGCGATGTTCTCGGCGGCCTCTGCATTGTTGACTTAGGGCTAGACACCCCTGTGGGATCGCTCTCCGGTGGTGAGCGCCGCCGCGTCAACCTGGCCGCCGCACTCGTTCAAGATCTTGACATCGTGGTACTCGATGAGCCGACCAACCACCTCGACGTCGAGGGCGTGCAATGGCTGGCCAGCCACCTGCTTTCGCGCAAGCTGGCGGTGGTCGTTGTCACGCACGACCGCTGGTTCCTCGACACTGTGGCCACCACGACCTGGGAGGTGCACGATGGCGTAGTCGATGCCTACGAGGGCGGCTATAACGACTGGACCTTTGCCCGCGCTGAGCGCGCCCGCCAAGCCGATGCCATCGAGCAGCGCCGCCAGAATCTGGCGCGCAAAGAGCTGGCGTGGCTGCGCCGCGGGGCGCCTGCCCGTACCTCAAAGCCGCGTTACCGCATCGAAGCGGCTGAGGCGCTCATCGCGGATGTTCCCGCGCCGCGCGACAAGGTTGAGCTCATGGCCTTTTCCAAGCAGCGCCAGGGGCGAGTCGTCATCGAGCTCGAGGATGCGAAGGTCACGACACCAGATGGCCGCACGCTGGTAGATCACCTCACCTGGCGGCTGGCGCCGGGCGAGCGCATCGGCCTCGTCGGCGTTAATGGTTCCGGTAAGACCACGCTGCTGCGCGCGCTTGCCGGTGAAGTCGAGCTTGCCGCTGGCAAACGCATCGAGGGCAAGACCGTGCGCCTGGGCTGGCTTCGACAGGAGCTCGATGATCTGGATCCACAGCGCCGGCTTCTCGACGCCGTCGAAGACGTCGCCACCTACGTCCACCTGGGCAAGAAAGAGCTTTCTGCCTCCCAGCTGGCCGAGCGCCTGGGCTTTTCCGCCAAGCGCCAGCGCACACCCGTCGGTGACCTATCGGGCGGTGAGCGCCGCCGTTTGCAGCTGACCCGTGTGGTCATGGCGGAGCCAAACGTGCTGCTTCTCGACGAGCCCACGAACGACCTCGACATCGATACCCTCCAAGAGCTTGAATCCTTGCTGGACTCGTGGCCGGGAACCTTGGTGGTCATTTCTCACGACCGCTACCTCATTGAGCGCATCGCGGACAACACCTATGCGCTGTTTGGGGATGGCAAGCTCACCAACCTGCCGGGCGGAATCGAGGAGTACTTGCGCCGCCGCCAGGAGATGGAAGCCGCCACCGCCGGTGGTGTGCTCGACTTGGGCGAGGCTTCGAAGAACGCCGATGGTCAGCGTACGGAAACCGCCCCGGTAAAACGGCTGAGTTCCCAGGAGGAGCGCGAGCTGACCAAGAAGATGAACGCGCTGGAGCGCAAGATGGGCAAGCTCGACGATAAGACGGCGAAGCTGAATGAAAAGATGGCGCAGGCCGCGGAGAAGATGTCTTCCGGAGAGGGAGACAGCGGCGAGCTGGCCAAGCTCGACGCCGACCTCAAAGCGGTGGCCGCCGAGCGCGAGGAGCTAGAGATGGAATGGCTGGAGCTGGGGGAGAAGCTGGAAGGCTAGCGTTCGACGGCTAGTGCTCGCCAGCGAAGGCCAGCCCTACCCGAAGAATGCTGCGATGGCGAGCATGGCCGGCAAGGAGAGAAAAGTGGTGAGGAAGACCGTATCGCGCGCCACCGTCTCTCCCGATTGGTAGGTCGCGGCGTAGTTATAAACGTTCTGCGCGGTCGGAAGCGCAGACAAGATGAGTGCCGCGTATAGCTCGTTGCCGCTCAGGCCCAAGGCTAGGCCCGTCGCCAAGGCGATGGCTGGCATGGCTACGAGCTTGAGCACGGTGGCGGTAATGGTTGGTAGGCGGTCGCTAGCCAGCAACCCGTCTCCGGTGAGGGAAGCGCCGAAACTCATCAGGATCATCGGGATGGAGGCCCCGCCGAGGATCTCGAAGGGAGCCATGATGACCTCTGGCACGTGCCAGCCTGCTGCCGAAACGATGAAGCCGGCGACGGCAGCGATGACAACCGGTGCCGTAAGCCCAGAGAACACAGAGCTGCTTATCGAGCGCAGGCTCGTTCCTTGGGCGTTAAGGCCGGCGATGATGACAGGGGAGAGCACCGCCATCTGAAGTACGAGTGCTGGCACCACAAAGGTGGCATCACCGATGACATAGGTGGCGATGGGCAGCCCGATGTTAACCGAGTTGTAGTAGCTGGCCGCGGCCGCTCCGGCCATCGTCTCAGCCCCGCTCCGCCGGAAGAACAGCGCGCTGAGCACTGCATACAGGGCCATCGTGGCGACCGAGGCAATCGCGATGACAGCCACAACCGGAGACATGAAGACAGAGGTATCCGAGGTGGTCACGCTGGAGAAGATGAGCGCCGGAGTCGCAGCCCAGAACGCTGTGCGGTTGAACTGCAGGCGCGTCTCACCGTGGCCGATAACGCCCCGGTGACCCAGAAAGAACCCCACGCCGATAACCACAAAAATGATGGCAAATCCGGTTAAGACATCCAGCACCAGTGATCAACCTCTCGAAGAATCCTAAAAGCAAGTCTCCGGTCATTCTTCCACGCCGGTCCTTTCCACCGGCAGCTGATAACAAAGTGATATCGAAAATGCCGTATGACCGGGAAGTCTTTTTCAAGGCGGGCGGACTTATGGCACGGTGGTAGTTATGAATTCTTTGCGTCGTGTTTCCCGCCTGTCTGCTACCTCCGCCGTGGCAGTATCCCTCACCGCCGTTCTTTCGGTCTCCGCGGCCCAGGCCGCCCCGGCTAACCCATCGTCCGCACAGCCCCAGGAACTGAACCAGCTGTCTTCCCAGGCTATGGAGCAGGTTAACTCCTTTGAAGTTGAGCTTCCTGCGCAGGCTTATGACCTGGCTAAGCAGTACAACGTCCACTTGCCGGACTTCATCAAGAAGCCGACCCCGGCGGTGGCCGATGAGCTCGTTGGCGCAACCCATGCCCACCTGATTAAGCAGGGCCACCACGAAGATGCCAACGCCAAGAACATCGCCCAGGAGTGGGCAAACCAGGCTGCGGCCGGCAAGGTTACCTTCCAGGACAATGCAGGCGATGGCCTGACTCATTTGGAAGAGGGCAGCGGTAACATTTACAAGCTCACGGAGCAGGAAGCTAAGGATCGCGTGAACTGGCTCAACCGCGATGTTCCTGTGACCAAGACTGACGGCACCGGCTTCGGCGTTGCGCAGGCCTTCGACGGCACCCACGTCTACGTTGCGGAGTACTTCTTCAACAAGTAGACCTTCACGCGGCCAATGATAAGCCGCTTTTTACAGAAGGCCCTGCCGCTACAGGCAGGGCCTTCTGCACGTTTTGGTGTAGAAGGTTACAGTGGGGCCCATGATTTTGATCAACGTACAGTTCCACGTCAAGCCCGAGTACGCCGATACCTTCCTGGAAGAGATCGACTGGTACACCAAGGCCTGCCAGGCAGAGCCCGGCTGCATTGACTTCAAGTGGTTCCGCGATCCGGAAGACAAGCAGCGCTTCCTGCTCCTCGAGTCTTATAAGGACGGCACTGATGTCGACCACGTCAGCACCGAGCACTTCAAGCGCTCGTGCGAGGAGCTGCCGAAGTACTTGGTGGAGACCCCGGACATTATCAATACTTCCATTCCTGGAAAAACGGCTTGGGATAAGATGGCTGAATTCTCGGTCTAAACGTCACGCGTTTACAAAAGCCGCCCGGGAGAAGCCGGGCGGCTTTTAGCGATCATCAGGGGCTTTTAGCTAGCGGGAGCAGACGGTGGTGAGGTTCTTCTCCTCGTTGGCGTATTGCTCCATGGCGTCGTACAGCGCATCCGCGTAAAGATGTGCGCCTTCGGGGAGCGGGTGGACGCCGTCGTCGTAAAGCATGGCAGGGTTATCCTGAGCCATGCCGCACCAGTCTGCGATGTAGACGTTGTCGTGAGCAGTCGCGGCGTCAATGATCTCGGCGCGCGCCTGTCCCATCCAATCGCGCTCGCCGTAGGGCAAGACGAGCACCAGCGTGCGCTCGGGGCCGACGATGTCGATGAGCTCGTCCATCTGGCCCTCAAACGTAGCCCCGTTGGTTCCCAAACCCACAAACACGGTAGAGCGCAACTGCCCGGAATCCTTCTGCGCCTTGATGACAGGAAGGGCTGCCGAATAGTGGCGGGAAATAGTGGCGTCGATGCTAATGCCCGGGAAACGCTCATTGAGAGCCTCGGAAGCAGCGAGCATGACGGAATCACCGATAGCACTAATCTCGTTTCCAGTGGGAAGCGCACGCTTTTCCTTCGGCTTCGTGGTCTCGGAAGGCTTTGCGGGGGCAGACGATGACTGTGCCGGGGCAGAATTCTCCGCTTGTTCGTTGGACAGCGCCATGCGCTCGAGCTCGCGCTCCAGTTCGCTCTTATCCTCCGAAGTCACCAGCGCGTAGCCCACGCCCAGTACGGAAAGAACAACGAGGACGGGAACGGCAGGCCACATGGCCTTGCCAAAACCATCTTTGACCTCTTGCGCGCTGGGGCGTGCAGCCCAGTAGGCGTGCCACGTAGGGCGGAATCCGGCGCGGCGGAAGGGGTTTTCCACAAACTGGTAGGTCACCTCAGCCAGCACGCAGCTCAGCGGAAGCGAAAGGAGGCCTAGGAGCCAGGAGGGGGCGTCGGACAGCGCGTGGACAATCATTACCACCGGCCAGTGCCAGAGGTAGAGGGAGAAGGAGCGCTGGCCCAGCCACCGCATCACACGGGTGCGGAAGATCCACGTGAGGGGACCAGATTCGCGCACCACTGCCCAAATCATTGCCGCGCCGAGGACGCTGGTAAGGACGAGGCCGCCGCGGTAGGTGAAATCCCGATCCGCGCCCATCCATACCAATTGCGCGAGGTAGCCAACTAATGCGAAGGCACCAACGGTTCCGGCGAGAACGCCCTTGTTTGCGGCCGGCCAAGAATCCGCGTCCATGTCCTTGTCAGTGGAGGTCATGAGGAGGGACAGCATCGCGCCGATGAGGAGACCGAACGCGTGGGTATCGGTGCCGTAGTACACACGCGTGGGATCCTCGCCCGGGCTATAGAGCAGTGCCATGGCGACGGCCGACGCACTTGCGAGGATGAGCGATACGGCGATGGGCAGGCGCTTGGGCTTGCGGCGGGAAATGGCAAAGACGCCAAGCATCAAAAGCGGCCAGATCAGGTAGAACTGTTCCTCGACGGCCAAGGACCAATAGTGCGCGAAAACCTGTACTTCATTAGGTGCAAAATAGGTTTGGCTCGTGGCGATTTGGGTCCAGTTGTTGACAAAGAAGAACGTGCCCAAGAATTGTTCACGGATACCAACGGCCAGGTCCCCACCAATGAGCGCCACTATCGCCGTGCATATGGACAGGACTATAAGCGCGGCCGGGAGGATCCGCCGGAAGCGGCGGAGCCAAAAGCCTTTGAGGCTGATGCGTCCAGTGACGTTGAACTCGCGAACAAGCAGCGAGGTGATGAGGAACCCGGAAAGGACAAAGAACATGTCCACACCGAGGTAGCCGCCGGGGAGAATATCCCCGAAGAAGTGGTAGATCACCACGGCGAGGACCGCTAGACCGCGCAGACCATCCAGGCCCGGCACTTGGCGCAGGCGGGCGCGCGCACGCCGCTTTGAGCCAGCGGGGGCAGTGGGGGCAGAGGCGGTTGCGTTGCGGGCGGATGCAGAAGCAGCTGCTGGAGCTGCGGCGGCTGTGCCCGCCGCGACGGTTGCGGTTGCAGGGGCGGCTGCAGCGGCGGCATTGGGGGAAGCCTGTGCTACTCGCCGCTTTTCTGATCGGCGTTTTTCCTGCTTGGCGCTTAACGCCCCGACGGATTGCGAGCGGCGGGCCAGAGCACGCGAAATCTCGTTCTCGGTGCCGGGTGAAGCCTTCCTTTCAGGTTGCTTGGATTCCCCGGTTCCTTTGCTCTTCTGGGGCGTTGTGGTTTCCCGGGGCTTTGCGGCCGCCTCGGTCTTTGTCTCCTCCTTGGCCTTTGCAGTCGCCGGGGCTTTCTTGGGTTTCGGGGCCGTCGCGGCCTTTTCGGCTCCTTCTTGCCGCTTGGGGTGTGCTGGAGCCGGGGAAGGAGACTGTGCTTTGTCGCCGTGTGCAGGTGGCTGCTTCGCAGCGGGCTGAGTTTGTGATGGCTTGGTTGTTGAAGCCTTGTCGGCGCTGGGCGTTGCAGGTGCTTGGCGTCGTTGGGCGGGAGCCTGTGGGTTCGGGTGCCGCGGAATGGCCCGACGTGGGCCGCGCCGACCGGCCGAAGCTACTTCGGCTTCCTCACGGGCCTTAACTAGTTTGGCCTTTTTCACCGCCGAGGCTTTGGGAAGTGCATCCGGAGCCAGATCTAGAGTGAAGTCTTCAGCCGAACGCGGGCGTACGCGGCCAGGCCGAGTGGCAGGACGCTGGGCATTACGCGGGCCGCGGCCAGTGGCTGCCGGTGGTGTCTTAGGGGCGCTTGCCTTAGCAGGCTTATCGTTCGCGGCAGGCGCGGTGGACTTAGCAGGTGGCGGGGACTGAGAGGGCGTAGCAGGCGCAGTGCGCGCGGAAGCTGCAGCGGGTGAAGGCGAGGTAGTTTTCGAGGAATCCGCCGAGGAGGACGGAGCGGGACTCGATGCAGACGACTCGCCCTTTGCCAAACGTGACATCATCGACCGCAAAAACTTCTTCACTACACACTCCGCAGGTAGACACCGGGGTTCGGGTACTGAGGCTCAGTAACCCGAGTAATCCTACTCTGTGCGTGCGGGCTACTCGGGCAAGGCTGCGGGGGAGCGTGTTAGGTGCGCAAAAGCTGGCGTAGTACGGTGCTAACCCCGTTGTTGGTATTAGCCGGGGCGATGATATCTGCGATTTCCTTCAGCTGAGGATGCGCGTTTTCCATGGCCACAGCCGTCCCGGCGGCGCGCAGCATCTCGAAATCATTGAGGTAGTCACCGAAGGCCACAGTGGCTGCGATCGGAATACCGGCGAGCTCAGCGAGCTTAGTTAGCGCCGTACCTTTTTCCACGCCGCGGGCCATCACATCGAGCCAGACCTTGCCGGATACGGCGACATTGTCCTCCGGGACGGCGCGGACGATGGGATCGTAAATGTGCGCCTCAGTACCGGATTCGCAGAAAATAGCAATCTTGATGATGTTGCTATCCGGCACTGCATCCAAGTCATCGACCCAAGTGACCGCCTTGTAGTACTTTGCAATCTCTGTACGTGCCGCGTCTGACACATCCCGTGCAACGTAGGCGGTCTCCGGGGAACATAGAACTACGGTATGTTCCACGCCGATGGCCGCAGCAGCCTCTCGTGCCGCGTGCACGGTGGATTCCGCAAGCGGGAATGCCGCGATGATCTCACCGCCGCGCATGATGACCGAGCCGTTTTCGGCGATAAACGTTTCGCCCTTCGGGAACATGTCCTTCAAGGTGGCCAGTTGGCGCCCCGAGGCCGGAACCAGCTCGCAGCCGCGGGCAGTGGCCAGGTCCTGGAGCTCCGAAAAGTCTGCAGGGAGTTGGCCATGCGCGTCGAGGAGCGTGCCGTCCATATCAAGGGCAACAAGTTGTGGGAGCAAGTAAGTCACACCAATCTAAAAGTGTTGGGCTAGAGGCAGGGAACCATGTCCAACGTAGCGCCAAGAAATAGGTGGCTGAAACTTTTGTGATATGGAACACTGGTGCGCATGACTACGACTGATCCAGTACTCGTTTCCGTGCGCAACCACACAGGAGTCCTCGAACTCAACCGGCCGAAGGCCCTGAACTCTTTGAACCCGGACATGATTGACATCATCCGCCGCTCCCTCGAAGCGTGGGCGCAGGATGACGACATCGAGCAGGTCCTTATTTACTCCAACAGTCCCAAGGCATTCTGCGCTGGCGGCGATGTGCGTCACGCGCGGGAGGGAATCGCGGAAGGCAAGCTGGAAGAGGTCGATGCCTTCTTCGCCAGCGAGTACCTCACCAACGGCGATATCGCCGAGTTTCCGAAGCCCTACATCGCCGTCATCGACGGCGTCGTCATGGGCGGTGGATTGGGCATTTCCCTGCACGGTTCGCACCGCGTGGTGACGGAAAAGGCCTTCGCTTCGATGCCGGAGATGAATATCGGCTACGTCACGGACGTCGGAGTAGCCTATGCGGCCCAACGCATGGTGGGCACCCGCGGTGTAGCCTCGCCGGGTTTGGCAAAGTTTTGGGGTCTGAGCGGGTACCGCATGTATGCCGCGGACATGCTGTGGACGGGCGTGGCAACCCACGTGGTCAAGGATGCAGCCGAGCTGATTGAAGCCGCTATCGAGCGCGGTATTGATGCCGCACTGGAAGAGCTGGCCCTACCCGCGCCACAGCAGCCAGCACCGCTCGAGCAGGTGGCTCAAGACCTGGAGGAGACCTTCGCGCTGCCCACGTGGGAGGAGATTTCCGCGGAGCTGGACAAGCGCCCGCAGATTGCCGGCGAGGTGCGTCGCCTCATGGCAGCCGCGTGCCCAGCTGCCATCATCGCGGCCAATGAGCTCTATGAGGCGGAAGCCGCTGTTGACGACATCCGTGAGGCGCTCCTGCTAGAACTCAAGCTGGGCATGCACATGTACCGCCGCCCCGACTTTTCCGAAGGCGTGCGTGCGGTACTGGTGGATAAGACCCAAGACGCAGCGTTTAACCCGGCGACCACGGAGGACGTTGACGTCGAAGAATTCCGCGCGGTGCTGAGCTCCTAGCGGTTATATAGGGCGTGCTCGCTGGTATGCGGCGCGCGCCCGTTGCTCATCCACTCCCGCCGGCACCGCAACATTGAGCGTGGCCTGCGCGGCGGCCCGTGACGGCGCGGGCAGGTGGAACGCGGGGGCGTCGGACAGTGCTAGCCCTTGGCGGCCGTCGGGTAGCTGCACTGGCAGCAGGGTCCACAGCCCCAGAATTGGCATGGCTAACTGCGGCAAGCGCAGAGAGCGTGCCTCGGGGATGGGTACGCGGGCGCGAATCAGCTCGGGGATGGCATTGTCATATCCGAAGCGGCGCAGGTTCGCCGCGGCGTGGGCGGACATGGAACCGGAGAGCTCGTCTGCCCATGCCCACGTAAAGGTGTTCGTTGTGGCGTTGAGGGTGGCGATGAGATGGGAGGGAACCGTAAGCGAACCATAATCGGAGTTCACCACGGTGCGCGACGTGTCAGGGTCAAGGTCTGCCCACAGGTTGGGGAATCGGGCCTCCAGGAAGAAATTGTGCTCGGTGGCCATAAAGTGGGCGTCGGCCAGCACATCGCGTGCGCTGAGCCCGTCGCGGCCTGAGGGATGGGGGAGAGCCGTGATCCGGGTGCCGTGGAAGTGCGCGAGGCCTTGTACAACATCTGGTGCCACGCCCACATAGGAAGCGAGCTCGGCGGTGGCGAGGCGTTCGTCGACGCCTCCCTCAATATCCCCCGTATGCTCAAGCCCGGCCAGGATGCTGACACGGGGATCGGGGTGGATCTCCGCGAAGTCGACGGCGACGAGCGCCTCGCCCTCGCCCTGCGGGACGCGGATGACTGGGCGGTCACCCACCAGCCGCCGCGCCAAGCCGCGGAGCAGGGCGGAATCGGGTTGCGGGCCGTGGAACTCCGGTTGCGGCGCGTGTTCCGTCAACCCCGTAGACCAGTGCAAGCGGCCATCCTGGATTGTGGCTAGGCGCAGGCCATCGAAGTCATAGGTCCCAGAGGCGGTAGTAAAACGCACCACTGCGCGCTGATCGGTGGCGGGCTCGGAGTCGGAAGATGCAAAGTTCACCTCGACGTCGCGCACGTCGCCCAAGCGTGAGGAGAACGCGGCGTCGATGCCGGCTTGAATGAAGGCGCCAGCGGAGTACAGGTCCTGGGCTGAGTCCATTAGTGCTCCTTGACTTGGTTTTATTCCCTGAAGAAGGGATGCTCGATAGCCTCCTCATAGGCCTGAAGGAGGGCTTGGGTGGATTCTACCCAGGAATACTTTTCGGCTTCGCGGCGGGCGGCAGCACCCATCGACTCCCGACGAGTGGCGTCACGAAGAAGGTCGACGGTAGCGCTGGCCCAGGCCTCATCATCGGCATCGGGCTCGATGAGATGTCCTGTAACGCCCTCCTCAATGACGAAGGGAATACCGCCGGCATTCGTGCCGATGACCGGCACACCCGAGGCGAAGGATTCCAGCGCCACAAGGCCCAGTGTCTCCGTGGCGGAGGGGAAGAGGAAGACATCTCCGACAGCGAAGGCAGCGGCGAGCTCCTCACCGGACAAGTAACCGGTGAACACGGTGTGCGAAGGATCGAAGTTGGCCTTGAGCTCCTCCAGCGCAGGACCATCTCCGACGACGGCAAGGCGGGCGTCACCAAGCTCTGCCCGAACCAGGTGCATCACGTGATCGAGGCGCTCCAAGTCCTTTTCCTTGGAGACCCTCCCGATATAGGTCACCAGCGGGGAGTCCGGGTTACCACCGGTGAGGCGCTCGCGCATCTGCGCGGTGGCGCGGCTGGGGTGGTAGGCCTGCGTATCGACAGCCTTGGGCCACAGGTGCACGTTGTGGATCCCCACCTCCCGAGCCTTATCCACCATGGGGCCTGAGGTGCAGAGATTCACCGCAGCCCGGTTGTGCAGGTACTTCAGAGCGGCCTCAGTCAGCGGGCGGGTCCACCCGATGCCCAGCGCATCGACGTATTCAGGCACGTTGGTGTGGAAGCTGGCCACCAGCGGCACGGCATCGCGCTGCGCGGCAAAGACACCGAGCGCCGCTGTCCAAATGGGATTGACCGCGTGGATGACATCGGGATCGAAATCCCTGATTTCCTTGAAGAACCTCCACGAGGGCAAGCCGAATTTAATCTCCGGGTAGACCCACAGCGACAAACTGGGTATGCGGGTGACCTCGAAGCCGGCGTAGGTTGCAGGGGCCTTGCCCGTGGCAAAAATCCGGACCTCATGGCCCATCGCGGCCAGCTGGTCCAGCGTGCGCGTCAGGCGCGTGACCACGCCGTCGATCTTGGGCAGGAAGACCTCGGTAACGATAGCGATGCGCACGGAGGACTAGGCCTCCGTGGAGGGAACGCCGGCGTGCTGCTGGCGCGTCCACAGCGATTGCGCCGGAATCTTGGAGCGGTCAGCGCGGTCGGCGTACTTGCGCGCGACTTCTTCGACCTCATGCAGCAGCCCTTCAGACAAGGTGGTCGGTTCCAACCCCAGGTTGAGGAAGGTGTCGTTGGTGACGTGGAGTTCATTTTCCGCGGATTCCTTGCGCGGGTTCGGTACGTAGGCCACCTCTGCGCCAGAGATCTTCGCCACCAACTCCGCTAAGTCACGCACGCGGTGGGTCTCCGTCATCTGGTTGATGATCTTGACGCGCTCACCGCGCGCCGGCGGGTTCTGCAAAGCTAGCTCGATGCAGCGCACCATGTCACGGATGTGGATAAAGGCGCGGGTCTGGCCACCGGTACCGTGCACGGTCAGCGGATAACCAATGCCAGCCTGGATGAGGAAGCGGTTGAGCACCGTGCCGTAGTCACCGTCATAATCAAAGCGGTTGATCAGGCGCTCGTCCTTCTGGGTCTGCTCCGTGTGCGTGCCCCAAATGATGCCCTGGTGCAGATCGGTGATGCGCAGCTCATCGTTCTTGGCGTAGTAGGCAAACAGGTGCTGGTCCAGCACCTTCGTCATGTGGTAGACCGAGCCCGGGTTGGAGGGGTAGAGGATCTGCTGCTTGACGACGCCCCCCTCGCCCGTATCCACCTGCACGTCCAGGTAGCCTTCCGGGATCTTCATTCCGGCGGTGCCGTAGCCGTAGACACCCATGGTGCCCAAGTGAGCGACGTGGATATCTTGCTCAGATTCCACGATGGCGGCGAGCAGGTTGTGGGTGGCGTTGATGTTGTTATCCACCGTGTAGCGCTTGGTGCGCGAATTCTTCATGGAGTAGGGCGCGGCGCGCTGCTCAGCGAAGTGCACCACGGCATCCGGGCGTTCGGTGTTCAGGAACTCCAACAAGCCGTCGTAGTCCTGGGCCACGTCGAGGTTGCAAAAGCCGATGGTCTTGCCGGAGACCTCGGTCCACGCAGCCAGGCGCTCTTCAATGGAAGCGATAGGTGTTAAGGATTCCGCGCCCAACTCCTCATCGATGGCGCGCCGGGAGAGGTTGTCCACGATGATGACGTCATGGCCTTGGTCGGAGAGATAAAGGGAAGCGGGCCACCCACAGAAGCCGTCTCCGCCGAGAATCGCTACCTTCATTTTTTATCTCTCCACATCTCTGTCGGGGGCATGAGCTACGGCGCCGCCGACGATGGGAGACCCCGTCGCGGCGGCAAGCACTTTTCAATACCTTACCGTTTACGGCCTTCACATGAGGGTCCTTAACGGTAAACAGTGAGTGAATGTTTCCTCAGGCTGCACCACTAGTCCGAGGCATGGCGCAGGGCGCTGAAGGCCAGGTGCCTAGAGCAAGTTCCGGAAACGCGCCCTGTACACTGGCCCGCATGCTCGAAGCCGTGCTCAATGCCTTTGCCGATTCCGTCAACGCCTTATTGATCGGAATCCTGGTGGCCATCGGCATCATGCTTCCGCGGGGTAGTTACCGCAAGATTGCGGCCCTCGTCATCGTTGGTGACTGGTTCGGAGTGCTCACCGCCGCCGCCGTGGTGATGTTCGTGTTCGTCGGCATCCAGGACAAGGTGGCCGCGGCCTTGGAATCACCTCTGCTGGGGTGGGGGCTGGTAGTCATAGGCCTTGCGCTGGGCCTTTTAGCCTGGCGATCCAAGGGTGAACCCAACGACTTGGTGCAGAAACTGCTCGGCCCGCTGCGCACTCCTTCGGTCAAGACCGTTGTGGTGGGCTATGCCATGGGCGTTATCCAGTCCTTGACCTCCGTGCCCTTTTTCTATGGCCTGATGCACCTAGCGGCCGGGGACTTTAGCAATACCGTTAAGTATGGTGGACTCTTTTTCTACGCCACGTTTGCGCTCTCATTGCCGACTGTGTGCGGGTTGTTCATCGCGCTTGTGCGGGCGAAGCCAGAGTCCTGGGCTGGTCGCGCCTTCGCGTGGGCGCGGGAGAACTCCACCACCGTGGCGTTGTGGAGCGGCTACGGCGTGGCAGCCTTCCTTGTGGTCATGGGCATCTTCGCTCTGCTTTAGGGGCTTGCCTTTAAAGCGACTCGGCAGCTGTCCTAGCTTCGCGGTGGTGGAACTGCCCTAGTTGCCAAAGTTCTGGCCAGATCTTGCGGCAGGTTCAGGAGTTTTGGCAACAACGGCAGGTGCGACTGCTATTCGTAGAGGACGGCGTCGAGGGGGAGGGCGTCGCCAAGCGGCGCCTGATTCTTTGAAATCTCAACGTAGCGCGCGGCGTGCGGGATGAAGGCGGCGGATTCCTCCTGGCTCAGCTCGCGCCGCACCTTGGCTGGAACCCCGGCGGCTAGGGCGCCGGCGGGAATGTCCTGGCCTTCGAGCACCACCGCGCCGGCGGCGATGAGCGAGCCTGGGCCCACGGTGGAGCCCGAAAGCAGGGTGGCTTTCATCCCGACGAGCGTGCCCGCGCCCACCTTCGTGCCGTGGAGCATGGCCATGTGGCCCACGGTGACGTCATCCTCCAGCACACACGGCTCAGCGGCTTCAACGTGAATCACACAGTTGTCCTGGATGTTGACGCGGGCGCCAAGGCGGATGGCACCAACATCCCCGCGCAGCACGCTGCCATAGAACACGGAAGAATCAGGCCCGATGGTGACGTCACCGATGATGGTGGCATTCGGGGCGATCCAGGCGCTGCGGTGGATGCGGGGAGTGTGCCCTTGGAAGGGGAGGATGAGCATGGCAGGCTAGCTTTCTTCAGGGGTGGTTTCGATGGAGACGGCAAGGGCCTCGGAGACCTCATGATCGCCGGGGTCGGCGCGAAGCTGGGCCAGCGTGTCCCGTTCCGCAGGGGATAGCGGGATGGCCCAGCCCCGCTTGGGATCATGGACCGGACGCTGTGCCTTCGTCGTGGGGGAGAGGTGCACTGTGGTCTTAGCACCACTTAAGCGCGCGGGCTCGCCGGAGCGCGCCACCTCACTGAGTACCTGTGCGCCGGCTGGGGAAGTAACAAGGATGATGAGGCTGCCGGCCGTGTGGACGGACAGGTGATCTACAGAGACCTCGACGGCGTGGGGATCCGGGGAAGCCAAGCGGACGGTGGAGGAGCCACCGAGCTTATCGACGATATCCTTTACCGCAGAAAACAAACTCATGGCGCGATCCTAGCGCGGGGGTACCATCGTGCAGTGTGATTGACGCGAAAGATACAGCACTCGTCATTGAAGGCGGCGGTATGCGCAATTCCTATACCGCCGCGTGCATCGTCAAACTCCTTAAGGAGGAGGTGGAATTCGGCTGGGTTGGAGGCGTGTCCGCGGGCTCCTCGCACACCGTGAACTTCCTTTCCCGCGATGTGGTTCGCTCCGAAGAATCCTTCGTGGACTTTGCCAAGAACCCCAGCTTCGGCGGCCTGGGCTCACTGTTGCGCGGTAGCGGCTACTTCAATGCGGAATTCATTTATGAAAAGGCCGCGGACCAAGACATGCCTTTTGACTGGGAAGCCTTTGACGCCAACCCCGCACAGATGTGTATTTCTGCCGCGCGCGCCGATACGGGGGAGAGCGTGTATTGGGGGCGCGAAGACATCAAGACGCAGGAAGACCTGATGGTGCGTGTGCGCGCCTCCTCGACGCTGCCGTTGATCATGCCGATGCGCGTCATCGACGGTGCGCCGTATGTCGACGGCGCCATGGGGGAATCCGGCGGCATCCTTATCGAGCAGGCGGAGAAGGCCGGGTTTGAGAAGTTCCTGTTCCTGGGGTCGAAACCGCGTGGCTACGTGCGGCCTGAGGTGGGGCGGCCGGCGGCGCTGCGACGAATCTTCCGAAAGTACCCTGCCGTGGCGGAGGCGATGATTGCCCGGCCGGCCCGGTACAACGCCTCCAAGGACCGGCTTCTGGAGCTGGAGAAGGAGGGGCGCGCTCAGCTTTTCTTCCCGGAGGATATGCAGGTGGCATCGACTGAGCGTTCTGTGACAAAGCTGCGCTCCAACTATGAGGCTGGGCGCGCGCAGACCTATGCCGAATGGCCGGCGTGGAAGGAATTCCTCAGCAGCTAGTGAACTCAGCGGGGTCGTGTGCGGCTCACTTTTGCCAACACGGTGTGAGTCGCGCCTCCTCTAGGGAGGAGAAACGGACCCATGCATGGAGTTTTCTGAGTGTTTTCTTACAATGATTTCCCGTGTTGGCACTATTTGATGGAAATATTTGGCTGAGCATTTTCTTTATTGCTTTGCTCGGCACGTTATTTGGCATGATTCCCTTCGGCCCGCTGCGCTTTGGCGCAGCCGGCACCTTGTTCGTGGGCTTGGCCATCGGCGCCTTTATCGATCTCGACGGCACGATCCTCAGCAGCCTGCAGGAGATGGGCCTTGGCCTCTTCATCTATATGCAGGGCTTGTCTGCCGGCGAGCGCTTCTTCAAAGGCTTCTCTGAACAGCTCAAGCACATGATTACTGCCGCGATAGCGGTGGTGGGTGCTGCCGCTGTGGCGCTTCTCGCGGGCGGCTGGTTGGGACTGTCGCCCTTGCTCTCCGTGGGCGTGTTCTCCGGTGCGACGACCTCGACGGCATCGCTTGCTGTGGCGCAACAGCAAACGGGCGAGGAACTGCCAGCCGTGGGCTACTCCTTGGGCTATCCGGTGGGCGTGGCCGTCGCCATTCTGCTCGTGGCCTTCCTGCTCAAGCAGTCCTGGCCGGGCAGTAAGGATAAGGACAATTCCGCGGAGGAGGTCTTCCGTTCCCGGACTATTCGGGTAACTAAGGACATCACCTACGACGAACTGGTGGAGCGATTCGAGGATCAGTTCGTTATCGCCACGATTCGCCGCGGCAATACCCGCACCGTGGCGGGGGACCATCCAGAGATTCGCAAGGGCGATATCCTGCGCGTGCTCGTGACGAAGGCGAAGAGGCGCGAGCTTACCGCCGCCTTGGGTAAACGCCAGCCCCAAGTACCCTTCGTGGACAAGCGCTTGGTCATTGAAAACGTGGTGGTCTCGAACACCGATATTGCGGGACGAACCGTGGAGGAGCTCAATCTTTTCCGGCGTTATGGTGGCCGCATTATCCATGTGGAGCGCGGTGATGAGGAGTTCCTCGCTAGCTTCGATACGCACCTTGATGCCGGTGACCGTGTGACGGTGATCGTGGATCAGGATCGTATGGGCGATATTCGCGATTATTTCGGTGACTCGGTTCAGGGCTACTCGCAGCTGAACTGGATCGCAGTGGGAGGTGGCCTGTTCTTGGGCTACCTCATTGCGCTCATCGTGGTGCCATTGCCGGGTGGTACGTCCTTTGAGCTGGGCTTCGCGCTGGGGCCACTGATTACCGGCCTTGTTCTTGGCGCTCTCCACCGCACGCGCCGCGTGCCTTGGAAGGTTCCGGCTTCAATCAACTTGGCTCTTCAGCAGTGGGGCCTTGTCATCTTCTTGGCTTCGGTGGGCTTGGCCTCGAGTGAGGCTTTCCAGTCCACGGCCTTTTCCTGGATGGGTGTCAAGTCCATGGTTCTGGCCGCCATCATTACCGTGGTTGCTGTTGCCATCTTCGCTGTTGCCAATAGGTTCCTCGGCCAGTCGGAGACCCGCACCGCCGGCGGTATCTCCGGTATCTTCGGCCAGCCTGCCGTGGTCAACTACGCCACGGGTATGAGTACGGATTCCCGCATCATGACTGGCTACGCGGCCACCATTGTGGTGGCGCAGATAGTCAAAATCGTGGTCATTCCGTTGATGCTCACGGTCTAATCTGCCACGAAAACTGCTGCGGGGAGCCTAGTCAGTGCTCTCCGCAGCTGGCCGTTTTGGAGCCTTCACCGCACTTCAAACTGTTTTGTGTCGCGCTGCTTTGGCATTGTGCGAGCATACATTGATGCAAAAGGGTGGCGCGGCACACAATCCATCGGTACGATTCTGGTTAACTTCGTACAGTTTGGAGAGCGAAATATGGACATCGTTATTGCGGGCGCTGCCCGCACGCCTTTCGGCAAGTTGCTTGGTTCCCTTGCACCCTTGTCTGCGACGGAGCTTGGATCCCGTGCCATCGCTGCCGCACTCGAGCAGGCACAGGTTCACCCTGACGACGTCGATGCCGTGGTGTGTGGCCAGGTCCTGCAGGCAGGTGTGGGGCAGAATCCCACGAAGCAAGCAGCACTAGGGGCAGGGATTTCTCCGAACGCGCACACCGCAACGGTCAACAAGGTCTGTTTGTCCGGCCTGACCGCGGTTATCGACGCCTCCCGGCTCCTTCGCTCCGGCGAAGCCACGGTGGTGGTCGCTGGGGGAATGGAGTCGATGTCAAACGCGCCGCACCTTCTGCCGCAGTCACGTAAAGGAAAGAAGTTCGGCTCCGTCGAGTTACTTGATCACATGGAACACGATGGCTTGCGCGCGGCAGACCTGGGGATTTCGATGGGCTCGCTGTCAGAGAAATATGCCGAACGCTATCCCGCAACCCGCCAAGAGCAAGACCGCTGTGCCGCGTTGTCCCACCAGCGCGCTGTGCAGGCGAGTGAGGAGGGAGCCTTCGACAAGGAAATCACTCCCATCACCGTGAGGAGTCGCCGCGACGAGGTCACTGTTTCACGCGATGAAGGAATTCGGGAAGGGGTTACTGAAGAAACCTTGGCCGGGTTGCGTCCAGCTTTTAAGCGCGATGGCAGCATTACCGCGGGCAACTCCTCACCGATCACGGATGGGGCGGCTGCAGTAGTTCTCACCACACGTGAGCACGCGGAAAAGGAAGGACTGCCGGTCATGGCGGTCCTACGGGCGCCAGGGCAGGTAGCCGGTCCGGATTCATCCTTGCAGGAGCAACCCGCTCGGGCTCTCCTCGCAGCCCTTGAGCGCCAAGGCTGGGGCATTGCTGATCTCGATCACATTGAGATCAATGAGGCTTTCGCCGCAGTGGTGGTTCATTCTGCCAAGGTCCTCGGTATCAATCCCGATGATGTGAACCCGCAGGGCGGTGCGATTGCCCTGGGGCATCCTATCGGTGCATCCGGTGCCCGGCTCGTAGCCCATGCGGCGCATCGCCTTGCGAGCGGCCAGGCCCATCGCGCGGGTGTCACTTTGTGCGGCGGCGGTGGCCAGGGTGAAGCGCTGTTGCTTGAAGCTCCACACTAGAACGCGCCCGATTGTCCATAAAGAGGAGGAATAGACGATGACGAATGAAATTATCCACGACATCCGCGGCCATGCTGGTGTTCTTACGCTAAACCGGCCCAAGGCCATTAACGCGCTAAATCAGACAATGATTGATGAGATGACGTCAGTTTTGAAGGACTGGCAGGACGATGATCGCGTCAAGCTCGTTATCCTCCGGGGCGCGGGTGATCGTGGGCTGTGTGCTGGTGGCGATGTTGCGGCCTTGTACCACGATGCACTGGAGGGCGGCACGGCAGGCGCCCATTTCTGGAAGACGGAATATGAACTGAACTATTTAATCTCCACCTATTCCAAGCCCTATGTGGCGCTCATGGAAGGCATCGTGCTGGGCGGCGGAATTGGTGTCTCAGCGCACGCCTCACACCGCATTGTTTGCGAGGATTCGCGCATTGGAATGCCGGAGGTTGGGATTGGGTATTCGCCCGATGCCGGTGGGTCCTATCTTCTGTCCCGAGCTGCGGATCGTCTTGGCCGGCACTTGGCGTATACCGCGATCCACGTGGGGGCCGCGGAGGCGATCGATACCGGCTTCGCGGACTACTTCGTGCCCAAGGACAAGCTCGATGCTCTCGTTGAGCAGCTGGTGGAGACGGGCGACCCAGCCGATATTGAGAAGTTCACTGAGTCAGTGGGCCCAGGCTTCGGTAAGGACCGCGCCGAAATGGTGGACGTCTACGCCGCAGACACCGCTGAAGAGACCCTTGCCCGCCTGCAAGAACGTGCAGCAGCAGGCGGCGACGGGCATTGGGCGGCGAAGGCCGCCAAGCGGATGAGCTTGAATTCCCCGCTGGGCATTCGCGTCACCGAGGAATCCTTAAATCGCAATGCGACGATGAGCTTCGCGGAGACCTTGACCCAGGAGTTCTGGATGTCCGTGAACATGCAAAAACACAAGGAATTTGTGGAGGGAATTCGCGCGCAAATCGTGGATAAGGACCGCAATCCCTCCTGGGAATATGAGTCCATCGGCGCCGTCCCCGACGACGTGGTGGCTTCTGTCCTTGAACCCATCGAGGGCAGCGTGGAAGCCCCAGAATTCAACGATCACCACTGATTAAATACCAATCAAGAACCACAGGAAGGACACTATTACCATGGCAATTCTTAGCGAGAAGCGCGGCCGCGTCGCACTCATCACGCTCAATCGTCCGGAGGCGCTTAATGCCCTGAACAACGACACCATGCTTGAAGTTACCCAGGCAGTTCAGGAATTCGACGCCGATGCAGAAGTAGGGGCAATCGTCATTACCGGTTCAGAGAAAGCGTTTGCGGCCGGTGCAGATATCAAGGAAATGTCTTCGAAGTCGGCGACAGAGATGTACACCGCGGATTGGTTCGCAGGTTGGGACGTCCTCACACGAGCCCGCACGCCGATCATCGCTGCAGTGAACGGATACGCGCTCGGTGGAGGTTGCGAGCTGGCTATGATGTGTGACTTCATCATCGCTGGCGACAAGGCCAAGTTTGGCCAGCCGGAAGTCAACTTGGGAGTCACGCCAGGCATGGGAGGATCCCAGCGACTGACCCGAGCTATCGGAAAGGCGAAGGCCATGGAGATGTGCCTGACTGGCCGCATGATGGCAGCCGAGGAAGCAGAACGCTCCGGCTTGGTAGCACGCGTGGTTCCTGCCGGTGAGCTCCTTGACTCGGCGCTGGAGACGGCGAAGCTCATCGCTTCAAAGTCCTTCGTGGCAACGTCCCAAATCAAAGAACAGGTCAATGCGGTTGATGAACTTTCATTGTCCCAGGGTATCCAGTTCGAACGGCGAACCTTTCACGCGTTGTTCTCTTCCCATGATCAGAAGGAAGGTATGGCAGCCTTCGTAGAGAAGCGCGACCCGGAGTTCAAGCACTCCTAAACCCTTAACCGCGAGTTAGCCTTTCTGCTTCTTCGGCCGCACGTGCGTGAGCGCACGCTTTTTAAAGAACAAATGGCTACTGGGCGTCGGGCTCCTCGACATCGTCACCGGCCGCGCGCCGGATGCGGTTGGCAGCAGCAATGATGCGGTCTTGCTCGCCAGTAGAAAGCGCAACGGAAGCAAAATAGCGATCAAGAGCAGGCCCCGCCGCCGAGGCCAACACGATGCCTTGGTCGGTGACCATGACCAAGGTTGAGCGTTTGTCTTTTGGATCGCTGACACGCTCGATAAGTTCGTCCTTCTCAAGTTTGCGCACCGTGTGAGTGAGTGACGCCGGTGGAAGCTGAAGCCGAGCGCTGATTTTAGACATGGGCATGCTTCCCGCACGTGACCACATGAGCACAGCGAGGACCTCAAACTGGTTGTAGCTTACCCCATAAGGAGCCAGCACATCTTCGGCGCCATTACGCAAAATGTGTGCGGCACGTTCGAAGGAGGATACCGTGGCGAGGCCACGAGCAGAGCGCGCGGAATAACGCTTCGTCCACTGACGGCGTGCTTCAGCGATGATATCCATGAGCGGAAAAGGACCTCCTTGCGGTACGTGAGATAACTATAAATGAGAGCTTCGCTGTTCTAAGTACCCGACCACATGCATCGTGGATAGGGCCGCAGACGGGGGAGAGCTACCGGGGGATTATGGCGTCGCAGATGCGAAAGCCCCAGCAGTGGGCTGGGGCCTGCGTTGCTGAAGGGCGGTGGGGTTAACCCTTTAGAGCTGGAAAGTCGGAATCCGCGTATTCCGTCGATGCCTTCGTCTCGCCGCCGTCAGCGGAGTGGATCTCGTTTTCGCGCTTGCGCAGATCTACACGGCGGATCTTGCCGGAGACGGTCTTCGGAAGTTCATAGAACTCGAGGCGGCGGATGCGCTTGTAGGGTGCCAACCCATCGCGGCAGTGCTTAAGGATGGACTCGGCGGTCTCCGCTGTCGGCTCGTAGCCGCCGGCGAGAGCGACGTAGGCCTTTGGCACGGCGAGGCGGATGGGATCCGGGGAGGGAACCACCGCTACCTCGGCAACTGCCGGGTGTTCAATGACAACGGATTCGAGTTCGAAAGGAGATAGACGGTAGTCGGAGGCCTTGAAGACATCGTCGGCGCGGCCAATGTAGAAAATGTAGCCGTCCTCATCGCGCTCCGCGGTGTCTCCCGTGTGGTAGTAACCATCGCGGAAGACTTCCGCGTTCTTGTCTGGGTCATTGAAATAACCCACAGTAAGGCCGACTGGGCGGGGATCGAGCTTCAAGCAGATTTCTCCGGTATCCCCAATCTCATCAGTAGCGGGATCCTTGAGCACGACTTCCCAGCCTGGCAGCGGACGCCCCATCGAGCCTGGCTTCACCTTTTGCTCCGGGGTGTTGGCAATTTGCAGCGTCGTCTCCGTCTGCCCGAAACCATCGCGAACGTTTGTGTTCCAGGCCTTGGCAATGGTGCTGATGAGCTCGGGGTTGAGCGGCTCGCCAGCCGCAACCAGCTTCTTCGGTGGGGTCTTCATACGGCCCAGGTCTGCTTGGACAAGCATGCGCCAGACCGTTGGCGGCGCGCAGAAGCTGGTGACGCCTTCTTCTTCCATCTTGTCCATGAGCGCAGCGGCGTCGAAGCGCGCATAGTTGTATAGGAAGATGGTGGCCCCGGCGATCCACGGCGCGAAGAAGTTTGACCATGCGTGCTTGGCCCAGCCGGGGGCGGCGACGTTGAGGTGGACGTCGCCAGGCGCCAAGCCAATCCAGTACATCGTGGTCAGGTGACCCACTGGATAGGACGTGTGAGTGTGCTCGACGAGCTTCGCCTTCGACGTAGTGCCGGAGGTGAAATACAGCAGGAGAGTCTCATCAGCCTTGGTTTCCTGCTTCGGCGTGTACTCTTCCGAGCCAGTAAAAGAATCCGAATAGCGCAGGGTGGGGTGCGCTGTCTGTGCATCTGGTTCATCACCGACCTGGATCAGGGTGAAGTCACCGCTGACGTCTTGGAATTTGGCGGCGTCCTCGGCATTGGCCACAACCCAGGAAATATTGGCTCGGTCAGTGCGGTCCTGCAGATCAGCCGCGCCAAGCATTGCGGTCGCCGGGTTAAGAACGAAGCCTGCCTTGATGCAGGCCAGCATGCACTCCCACAGCTCTACTTGATTGTTGAGCATGAGCATGACGCGATCGCCGCGCTGGACGCCCTGGGCCTCCAGCCAGTTGGCCAATTGTGCCGAGCGGGCTGACATCTCAGCAAAGGTACGGCGGGTGCTGCTGCCATCTGTCTCACAGATGACGAGAGCCTCGCGGTTCTTCGACTCTTCCGCAGTGGCGAGGTGATCAAACCAATCAAGTGCGAAGTTGAAGTGCTCGAAGCGCGGCCATTCGAAGTTGCTGCGGGCTGCTTCATAATCAGTCTGATAAGAAACCAGCAGGTCGCGGGCTGCTTGGAATTGTTCGGTCACCGTGGTCATTGGTTCTCCTCTAGCTTGTGCTCAAATGGGGAAGGACGGCGCACTGGCTATGGCCCGTGTCCCAAACCGTTCGTCTCTGTGACGTGGGTCGCAGCCTACTTTACTTCGAGTTCGAAGTAATGGCTAGAGATTTTCTGAACTGCCTTTGAAAGATGCAGGTTAGCGTAGTGAAATTCCGTGGAGAATGAGCTGGCCAAGGGTGTGGTAGGCCTCTGCTGGGGCCAGGGTGTCTGAGTAAAAGCCCTGCTGAATATCACTCATTGAGCGCTGGATAAGGCGGGAGACAAAGTCGGTGTACTCGGCGGTGAATTCCCCAGCCTCGACGCCCTGGCTGAGTAGCTTGTGGATAGTCTCGGTAGCTCTCCTCGTGTTGAGGCTATACACCTCCTGAGCGGCGGGGTCAGAGGCGAGGTCGCGCATGAACTCAGGGCTCGCGGGTTCCAGGGCAATGGTCATCGAGGAGAAGTATTTCTCAAGAGCTTGGGCGTATGTGGGCGCTGTGGTGACTGCGGTGCGACGGGTGATTTCTTTGAAGAAGCTAACCAGTACGCGGCGAATGATCGCGTCTCTGGATGGGCCTAATGCGTACATGGTCGATTTTGAGCATTGGTAGCGCTTCGTTGCGCCGTCGATGGTAAAGGATTCGAAGCCCTCGGCTAGAAAGTCCTGCAAGAGGGCATTGAACAGCTCGCGTTGTCGTGGCGTGAGTGGTTGGGTCATGAGTCTTTCTGCCTCTCGGTGGTCCTGGCTATGTGGGGTATTTGTGTGCGTTCTCCCCAGTCTGTTGCGCACAATGATCATAGAACACGGCGCGTAAGAGTACGGAAAGATGTATATTCGTACTCATTCAATGTGAAGAGCCCATTGATGCCTGAGTCCAAGAGCTTGTATGTGGCCTGGAGAAAGCCCATACATCGACCTTAAAACCCAGCTAGAAAGGTAGAAAGCTATGCCGCCGATTCTTAGTTCGCAACACCCCAGCGGGAAACATTTGGAGAGCATTAAGTACCCCCACGCTGATATTTTCGCGGTGGCAGATCGTCTCGTCCCAGAGGAACAGGCGCGTTTAGCAGAGATCCACGAGTTCTTGCAGACGGAGATTCGCCCTGTCGTAGGCGAATACTGGGACCGTGAGGAGCTGCCATTCGATCTTCTTCCCCGCATGGCGGAGATGGGCTTGGGCGAAATTGAACTCACGGATACCTCGCGCCTTTACCGCGGGCTGGTGTACGCGGAAGTAACCCGCGCGGACGTGTCCTTGTCTGCCTTGGTGGGCATTCACAACGAGCTGGTCCTCGGACTCATCGACAAGCTGGGCTCGCCAGAGCAAAAGGACACCTGGCTAGCAGGTTTGCGCCAGTTCACCAAGGTGGGTTGCTTTGCGTTGACCGAACCGGAGCACGGCTCCGATATCGCCGGTGGCCTTGCCACCACAGCAGAGCGCACCGCTGAAGGCTGGCTCATCAATGGAGCGAAACGTTGGATCGGGGCCGGCACCTTCGCCGATTTTGCTATCACCTTCGCACGGGATAAAGCAGACAATGAGATTAAGGCCTTCATCGTTGAACTCGACCGTGAAGGCGTAACGCGCAGCAAGATTTCGCGCAAGATGGGCCTGCGCATCATGCAGAATGCGGACCTTAAGTTCGACAACGTCCTCATCCCACACGAGAACCTGATTCCGGGTGCGGAATCCTTTGCCAACGTCAATGACTTCCTGTGTTATTCGCGCGCCTGGGTGGGCTGGCAGGGAGCCGGCTTGCAACTAGGCATCTTCGACAAGGCCCGCGAGTACGCGGTCAAGCGCCAGCAGTTTGGCAGGCCAATCGCCAAATTCCAGTTGGTCCAGGAGCAGCTTTCCCGCATCCTCGGCAACGCCACCGCGTCACTTGCCATGATGGCGCAGCTGGCAGAGGTTCAAGAACAAGGAAAGCTGGAAATGCCCTTTGCCGCCTTGGCAAAGGCAACTACCACCCGCCTGGCGCGCGAATCCGCTGCCGCGGGCCGCAACATCGGCGGAGGAAACGGCATCCTGACCGAATACGACTTGTCGAAGATGATGGATGATGCCGAGATTCTCTTCACCTACGAGGGAACCTACGCCATCAACTCGCTCATCGTCGGCCGCGCTGTCACCGGCGTTTCAGCTTTCGTTTAAACAGCCCTGTCAAACCCCACACCCCACGGTGATTAAAGGAGAAAACACCATGAACCTGCACGAAGCATCCGCCGTCGTTACCGGCGGTGCATCCGGCCTCGGGGCCGCAACGGCCGCAGAACTCGCGGAGCACGGAGCCACGGTCACCGTGCTCGATCTGTCCGTCCCGGAGGAGAAACAAAACGGAATCAATTACACGGCAGTTGACGTCACCGATGCAGCCGCAGTACGCGAAGCGGTTCTCGCCGCATCCAAGCAAAAGCCTTTGCGCGTGGCGGTGAATTGCGCAGGCATCTGCCCTTCAGCACGCATCTTCGGGCGAAAAGGCCCCCACGACCCGGAGCTGTTTTCTAAGACGATCAACGTTAACCTCATGGGAACCTTCCACGTCATGACCGCAGCCGCCGAGGCGATGGCCCAGGCAGAACCACTCGACGAAGACGGCCAGCGCGGAGTCATCATCAACACCGCTTCCGTCGCGGCCTTCGAAGGGCAGGTTGGCCAGGCGGCCTACGCGGCGTCGAAGGGCGCGGTGGCTGCCCTGTCGATTACCGGGGCTCGGGATCTCGCCTCGTTGGGAATCCGTGTCAATGCCATCGCGCCGGGCGTCGTAGCTACCCCGATGATGGAACAGATCACTCCGGAGTTCCGCGAGCAGCTCGAGGCCACCGTGCCTTTCCCAGCAAGGCTGGCAAAGCCGGAGGAATTCGCCGCCTTAGCTGTGTCCATTACCGAGAACCCCTATATCAATGGCGAAACGATTCGCTTGGATGGTGCGCTGCGTATGCCGCCACGCTAAGGGCCTCATCACGAGAATCAACCCTAAGACACCCATTACGCGCGCATTGTCGACGCCCCTCCGATACGGGGCCTAGCCATAAGCCGGCAGGCCCCAATAGGGAAAGACAGCGCGCGTAGTCTGCACCAGCGCTGCGTGCGGCTTTTCAGCCATGACCTTGGTGGGATCGAAGCCCCCAATGGCGGCGCACGCACCCTCATCACCCATGGTGGGCGAGCCCTCCCAGCCGTTCGGCATCCGTTCCGAAGCTGCGAGCTCAACGTCGGCGACTGCGGCCAGCACCTGGGTCCACGCGCGGGCAACGGCGTCGACGTGATATCCGCCGCCGCCAAGCGCGACCCATCGCCCACCTGCAAATTGTTGCGCCCACACCGCCACTGAGCGATAAGCCCGCGCCATCGCGTCGATAGTGAGTTCCAGATCCGCGAGGGGATCAGAGCGGTGCGGGTCCGCACCGTGTTGGGAAATGATGAAGTCGGGGCGGAATTTCTTGAGGAGCGGTGGGACGACCGCGTGGATGACTTGCAGCCACTCCTCGTCACTCACCCCGCGGGGCAGAGCCACGTTAACCGCGGTCCCTTCCGCGCCTTGACCACCAATCTCGTGTGCATAGCCAGTCCCGGGGAAGAGATAGAGTCCCGATTCGTGTACCGAGATGGTGAGCACGTTGGGGTCATCCCAAAAAATCCTTTCGACGCCGTCACCGTGGTGGGCATCCAAGTCCAAGTACACCACGCGTTGGGCGCCATTTGCCTTAAGCCAACGGATGGCAATCGCAGCATCGTTGTACATGCAGAACCCTGACATGGAGTCGGCGAAGGCGTGGTGCAATCCGCCGGAAAGGTTAACGGCGCGCTGCGCACGGCCCTCCCACACAGCGCGCGCGGCCGCTAGGGTGCCACCGGCGATGCGCGCGGCGACCGTCGATAAGCCGTGGCTAATCGGGTTGTCTTCAGTGCCCAAGCCAAAGTGAGCGGAAGGCACCTCGGCGCGGGTGGCGGCGATGTAATCAGGACTGTGAACGAGCTCCAAGTGGGAGGTATTCAACGGGGCGGGACATTCGATGTCGAATTCTTCCAGCACCCCAAAGTGTTTGGCCAGCGACAGTGCTGCGGCGACTCGATCCGGCCCCATCGGATGCCCTGGGCCCAGCGAATAGCGGTGCATCTCCTCGGAGGCAAAAAGAAGAGGCTTCGTCTGGTTCATGACAAGGACCTCGCGAGAGGATCGCGGACATCACCGAGCGGTGCGATGCGCATTCGAGCCCCCACCACAACAGTGTGCGCTACCCCGGCGATGACGGGGGAAAGCTCAATATCGACGAGTGCAGCGATGTCGTCCTTGAGCTGTGCCAGCTGCATCATGACCTCTTCGACACGGTGCAGCTTGGCAGCCTTGGTGCCGCGGTAACCAGCAAGAAGGGGAGAAGCCTTGAGGCAGCTGAGCATGTCGAGTGCATCGGTGCGACGAAGCGGGGGCACGCGCCACTCGACGTCTCCCAAAAGATCCGAGGGTAGACCGGAGAATCCGGCGGAAATCATGGGCCCAACAACGGGATCTTCGATGGCGCGCACAGTGAGAGAGGCGCCGGCTGTGACCATGCGTTGAACAACTGGGATGAGAATGGCCGGATCCTCGCCCAAGTGGAGATCGCGCGTGAGCTGGGTGATGGTGGTCCACGCGCGCACCATGGATTCTTCGTCATGGATGCTGCGCACGACGGTGGGCAGCTCCGAGCGGCCCCGCACCATTTGCGAGCTGCACTTGAGGACGACATCCCAGCCATAATCGCGACCGGCCGCGATTGCTTCGTCGAGGGTGCGCACCGGGGCCCAAGGGACGATCTCTATGCCATAAGCTTTAAGGATTCGCGCGCACTCTTCGTCGGTGGCCCAGCGTCCCGTGGGGGAATCGGTCAGAACCTCCGCGACCACACCGCGCGCTTCTGCAAGGCCCGCGCTGTTGGCGAACTCATCGGAAGGATTGGGGCGGGCTAGGGCGCGGCGGCGTTCATTATCGATGATGGTGGCCAAAGCCTCAATGGCGTCGGCGTAGGTGCCAAAGACGGGAAGCTGGCCGGGTGCCTCTGGGCCCTCGGCGGTGCGGAAATCGGGGATATCAAAACCCACGAAGCTGGCGATGAGCGGGGTATCCGTCGTCGTTGCCGCCAACCGGGACAGATTTACGTAGGCCTCCTTGAGGATGAACTCACCAACTTCCACGACGGCGCACAGCACCGCGTCGATACCCGGATCCTCTAGGGCGCGCCGGGCCTGCTCCGTGATGGCGGGGGCGGGGTCGTCGACGACGGTGGTGGCGTGCGGGCGCAGCCCGAAGCGCCAGGCAGCCTGTTCCATCTGCGCGGTGAGGCCGGAGGAATTCGACATCACCGCGATGCGGCGGCCCTGCGGAACGGGTTGGCGCGCGAGGAGCTGAGCGATGTCGAGCATGGCATCGCGGCGGGTGACCACCATTGCCCCGGTGCAGCGAATGATCTCGTCGAGCGCAGCCGGGCTCGCTGCCGATAGTCCCTCCACCGCGTAGTGGCGGGCCGACTTCAGAGCCCGGGAGGGCAAGAAAACGACGACGTGCTTGTCCAGCGCTAGGCGGCGCAGCACCCGGAAAAATTTGCGCGGGTTACCAATCGAGTCGAGGGAGAGCAAACAAATTCGTGTGTTCTCATCTTGGCTCCAGAATTGCATGACGTCATTGCCTGTGACGTCAGCGAAGGAACCGGCGGCAATGAAATTGCTTAGGCCGCATCCGAGCTGCAGTGCATGAGACAGAGCTAGCGTCGCCACACCCGCCGACTGAGTAAACAAGCCCACCTGTCCCGCACGTGGCATGGGAGCGGGGCTTGCGTTGAGGCGAACAGCCGTGTCTGTGTTGATAAGGCCTAGCGCAGCTGGGCCAAGGGCTCGCAGGCCGTAGTCCCTAGCCGCGAGCACGATGTCGCGAGCCTGGTCGGGGGAGAGGTTGGGATTTTGGCTGCGGGAGATGAGGACTACTCCTTTGGCACCGGCAGCGGCAGCAGCCTGCATAGCTTCCGCGCCGCCGTGGCCTTGGAACTCGATGACGACGAGATCCACCGGCTCATCGAGGGTGTTGAGCTCCTCCACGCCGTGAAGGTGGCGTAATGTACCGGCGAAGTTGGCGCTAGCTAGCTGCTTGCTGGACAGCGTTCCGACTACCGCCACGGAGCGTGGGTTGAGCAAACGGTGGATCGAGTTCGCTTCTGCACGCAGCTCGCGGCGCTCCATGACATCGCGGGAGTTCTCATTCGGCGCTATTCGGAAATCCACCCGGATGAAACCGTCCTCGAGTTCCGGCTTCGCGGAATACCCTGCGCGTACGAAAACCTGCACCATCCTGCGGTTCTGCGTCAGCATCTCCGCGAAGAAGCGCTCCACTTTTCCTTCGCGTCCAATTTCTGCGAGGTGCTCGAGCAGGATATTAGCCACGCCTTTTCCGTGGTGGGAATCTTGGACAAGGAAGGAGACATCGCCCACCCGCGAGGGTAGGAACTGCTCGACAATGGAGTATCCGGCAACGGCCACGATGTTGCCGCGTTCCACCATGACGAGGGTGACTTTGTCATAGCCATCCGTGTGGAGCCAGCGGTCTAGGTCATCGTCGGTTAGCGCGGGGTGCGTGCCGAAGAAGCGCAAGTACTTTGATTGATCCGAGACGCGGTCGTAGAAGGCGCGGATGGCGTCGCGGTCGGCGGGTGTGATAGGGCGCAGCGTGGCGATGTCGCCGTCGTTGAGGATGACATCGGCTTCCCAATTCTGCGGCTCGGGGCCGGTGTGCGCGGTAGCCGTGGGCTGCTCCATGTGGTCCATGCCATCACCTTAGCCAACGCTACGTTGAGCTCAGGACAGGTGAACGGCATTCACCCCACAGGGCCTTGGGGAGGGTATTCACAAAAGCGCTGGACATTACGTGTATGGCAAATCACTGCAGGGGGTGAATCGTGTTCTGTATCTCAATTTCTATGGCGGGAGGTTGTTGTCCAACGTTAGTGTGTGACCCAAGCCATACAGGGAGCCGGAGGTTCCAGGAAGGAGACGCGCCATGCGCACTGTGTATCACTACGTCAACGGAGAAACGTTTGAAGGGACATCGGGCAATACCCAGCCTGTGCTGAATCCTTCGACCGGCAAGGAGCAGGCCGCGGTGGCCTTGGCGAACAAGGCCGACGTGGACAGCGTCATTGCGGAATCCGCTAAGGCCCAGCCGGGTTGGGCGGCGCTGAACCCGCAGAAGCGCATCCGCATCATCATGGAGTGGATCCGCCTCATCCATGCCAACATGGATGAGCTGGCCACCCAGCTCTCCCTCGAACACGGCAAGACTTTCCCGGATGCCAAGGGCGATGTGCTGCGCGGCGTCGACGTTCTGGAGTTTGCCCTCGGTGCGCCGCACCAGCTCAAGGGCGAGTACTCCTCGGAGGTCGGCACCGGCATCGATACCTACTCGCTGCGCCAGCCGCTCGGCGTGGTAGCGGGAATCACTCCATTCAATTTTCCGGCCATGATTCCGTTGTGGAAGGCCGGCCCGGCCCTGGCGGCGGGCAATGCCTTCGTGCTCAAGCCCTCCGAGCGCGACCCCTCCGTGCCGGTTCGCCTGGCGGAGCTCTTCATTGAGGCCGGCGGCCCCGCCGGTGTTCTCAACGTTGTGCACGGCGGCAAGGAGGCCGTCGATGCCATCCTCGATTCCGAGACGATTAAGGCCGTGGGCTTCGTTGGTTCCACGCCGATTGCGCAGTACATCTACGAGCGCTGCGCGGCCACGGGCAAGCGCGCCCAGTGCTTCGGTGGCGCAAAGAACCACGCCATTGTGCTTCCCGACGCCGACATCGACGCCACCGCCGACGCCATCGTGGGCGCTGCCTTCGGCTCCGCCGGTGAGCGCTGTATGGCACTGTCCGTCGTGGTTCCGGTGGGGCAGGAGACGGCAGACCGCCTGCGCGATGCCATCCTGGCAAAGATTCCGGAGCTCAAGGTGGGCCACTGCCTCGACCCAGAGGCCGACTATGGCCCATTGGTCACCGCGGAGGCGCGCGACCGTGTCCACCGACTCATCGCCGAGGGCGTGGAAGCAGGCGCAACATTGCTTACCGACGGCCGCGACTTGGACATGTCCGACAAGACCTTCAACGAGGATTCCCTTGCTGATGGCTTCTACTCCGGTCCGAGCTTCTTCGACAACGTCACCGCAGACATGTCTATCTACAGCGAGGAGATCTTCGGCCCCGTGCTGGTCATGGTCCGTGCCGAAACTCTGGAAGAGGCCGTTTCTTACCCGAATGACCATATGTACGGCAACGGCGTCGCCATCTTCACCCAGAACGGTGGCGCGGCCCGCGACTTCTGCAAGAACGTCCAGGTCGGCATGGTGGGCGTCAACGTCCCGATTCCGGTGCCGATTGCCTACCACACCTTTGGTGGCTGGAAGGCCTCTGGTTTCGGCGACCTCAACCAGCACGGTCCGGATTCCTTCCGCTTCTACACCAAGACTAAGACCGTCACCTCGCGCTGGCCTAGTGATGACTCCGCAGGTCCCCAGTTCACCATGCCGGTCATGTAAGGAGAGAACACAATGACGACTATCGCTTTCATCGGATTGGGAAATATGGGCGGCCCCATGGCCGCCAACCTGGCGAAGGCTGGGCATGAGGTTCGCGGCTTCGACGTCGTGGAAGAAGCCCGAGACCGTGCCGCCGAGCAAGGGATCACCATCATCGAAACTGCGGAAGAAGCCGCGCAGGGCGCCGAGGTAGTGTTTACCAGCTTGCCCAACGGTGGGCTGGTCAAGCAGGTGCTCGAATCGGTCCTCGCAGCAAACGAGGACGCGAAGACCTACGTTGATGTCTCCACAATCGCGGTCGCGGAAGCCCGCGAGCTCGCGGACACCGTGAGCAAGGCAGGCTCCGCCTTCCTTGATGCACCGGTCTCCGGGGGCATCGCCGGTGCCGCCGCGGGAACGCTTGCCTTCATGGTCGGCGGCACAGCCGAAGACTTTGGGAAGGTCAAGCCGCTGCTCGACATCATGGGCAAGTCCGTCACCCACTGCGGTGACATCGGCAACGGCCAAGCAGTCAAGGCATGCAACAACATGATCCTCGCGGTCCAGCAAATTGTGTTGGCTGAAGCCCTCGTCCTCGGCGAGCGCTTGGGCCTAGATCACCAAGCCTTCTACGACGTCGTTTCCAACGCCACCGGAAACTCGTGGTCGCTGTCCGTCAACGCCCCCGTCCCGGATATCGTGCCGAGCTCGCCGGCCAACAATGACTTTAAACCCGGCTTCGCCTCTGCCCTCATGCTTAAGGATCTCAAGCTGGCCATGGCCGCGGCGGAAGACACCAAGACCGACACCGTCCTGGGCCGGATTGCGGAGGAGCAGTACGCCTCCTTCGTGGATGAAGGCCATGGCGGACTTGATTTCTCCGCCATCATCTCCGAGGTCCGTTCCAAGGGCGAATCCTAAGATTAGAAACGCCTGAAAACTAGGGTGTTTGGTCCCCGTCGAGGATGCCCTGCAGCAGCGGGGCATAGTACTCGATGAGTTCTTCGGTTGAGAAGGCCGCGAACTCGGTATCACCGAAGCGCCGCATGAAGGACAAGCCCATGAGCAGGGCCAGCGCGGATTGGGCTCGCAGCTCTGGCGAAGGTGTTTGGCGTCCGGATTCCTCACGAATCCGGGAGGCCAAGACCTCCAGCAAGTCGGATTTAATTCTCTTACCAATAGCTCCGAGCGTCTGATAGTCCCCGCTCGCGACCGAAATCGTACGGGCCATGGAGTATGGGGCGTTATGCGGCGCGGTGAGGGTCTCCACCACCGCGGTGCGGCCTAGCTCGCTGAAAGGGCCGGCAAAGAGCGCCGCCGAGGAAGCGGTGAAATCCACCGTGGCCTCAAAAAGCCCTTCCTTGTTGTGGAAGTGCTTCACGATCAGCGCGACGGACACTTCCGCTTTTTCGGCGATGTCCTTCATCGACACCTGGGAGAAGGACCGCTCACTGAAAAGCTCGCGTGAGCACTCGAGAATCCTCTCCCGCGTCGAGGCTGCTTTCTCTTCCATAGGGGACATGGTACCGGCGCCGCATGCGCAGGAAGGGCGATTCGTCCTCTTGCCTCAGATGACCAAGACTGTGAGGTAGAAACAATGGTTATCTCATTCATCGGGGTGATTCTCTCCCTGATTTTCCTCGTCGTGATGGCCTATCGCGGGCACTCCGTGGTGGTCGTCGCTCCCTTCGCGGCGCTGATCGCGGTGCTCTTTTCCGGCGAGCCTATCCTGGCCACCTATACCCAGATCTTTATGCCGGCAGCCGGAAACTTCGTGACCAAGTATTTCCCGCTCTTCCTCTTCGGGGCAATCTTTGGGTACCTGATGACATCCACGGGGCTGGCCCGTTACCTAGCGCGCGGAATTACCGCGCTATTCGGGCCTAAGCGAGCGATGTTCTCGACGGTCGTCGCCACCGCATTGCTTACCTACGGCGGTGTGTCCGCGTGGGTTGTGGCTTTCACCATCGTGCCCATCGCGACCGCTCTGTTTAAGGAGTCTGGGATCCCCAAACGGCTCATGCCTGGTGCGATTGCCTTGGGAACCATCACCTTCGCGCTGGCCGGGCTTCCCGGTTCGCCGCAGATCCACAATGCCATTCCCACCAGTTACTTCGGAACCAACGTCTATGCGGCGCCGCTCTTCGGCCTCATTTCTTCCGCCCTCATGCTGGCGGCGGGAACCGCCTGGCTCGAATACCGCGTGCGAACCCTCCGCGCGAAAGGTGAGACGTTTGAGCCGCTCGATGCCGACGGGAAGGTCATCGAAACACCCGAGGGAATCGGCGACAGCGGGGAAGAAGCAAGTGTAGAAATCGGTGGTGAATCCTTCGACACCAACTCCGGTGGCCGGGTAGCCACCCACGCCAGGGCTGAAACCGAGCCTTCTGTCCAGGTGCAGGGTTTGCTGGGTCTGGTGCCCATCGCCGTTGTCATCGCGGTCAACTTCGCCATGGTCTACGGGGTGTCGAAAGTGCTGGACACCTCCTACTTAGCCGAAGAGAAATACGGTGAGACCAACCTCGATGCGCTGTTGGGCATCTGGTCACCGACGGTCGCTTTGGCCTGCGCGGTGTTCGTCATCGTGGCGATGTTCCCCAAGCGCGCCGCCGAGTCCATTAAGGAATTCTCCGATGGCGCCAAGAACGCAATCCTTCCGTGCCTCACCACCGCCTCGGAGGTTGGCTATGGCGCGGTGATTGCCGCACTGGCTGTCTTTAGCGTGGTCAAAAGCAACATGATGGGAATCTCCGATAACGCCTTGGTGGTTTCCACAGTGTCCACCGCCGTCATCTCCGGCATCACCGGCTCCTCCTCAGGTGGTCTGTCTATCACGATGCAGACCTTGGGAGACCAGCTGGCGCAGCTGGCCACAGAGCAAGGAATCAGCCTTGAGCTGATGCACCGCGTGACCGCGATGGCCTCGGTATCTTTCGATTCCATGCCGCACAACGGCGCGGTGCTTACCATGCTGATTGTCTGCAGCATGACGCACCGACTGTCCTATAAGGATGTTGCCGTGGTGACCATCATCATTCCGCTGGCAACGCTGGCGTTGATGCTCGGCGTCAACGCGCTCATCCCCGGCCTGAGCTAGAGAAAGCGCGGGGCCGCGCTAGGCTCCGTGTGGCCCGCGCTTTCCACATAGGTTTCTCGCGCGGCAAGGTGCGGGTGCGCCAGAACGTCCTCGGGGGAGACGACCTCCGTGACGCAGGCGTCGCTGCCGCGGAAGATATCGATCCATTCCGCTTGTGTCTTTTCCGCGAAGCGCTGCGCGATGATCTCCTTCATGGTTGGCCAGGCGTCGCGGTCATTTTGTTCGTAGCCACTTAGTTCCTGTTCAAGCCCAAGGCCTTCCACCATGAGCGCATAAAACTGTGGCTCGATGGCACCGGCGGCCATCCACTTTTCATCAGCTGTGCGGTAGACGCTATAAAATGGTGCACCTCCGTCTAGAAGGTTTGTCCCGCGTTCCTGCCATTGGCCTTTGGCACGGAAGGCATGCAGCATGGCGGTGAGGTTGGCCGCGCCGTCGACAATAGCGGCATCCACCACGCAACCACGGCCGGTGTTCTTCGCCTGCAGGACGCCCGCGAGAAGTCCTGTTACCAAATACATCGAGCCGCCGCCGAAGTCCCCGAGGAAGTTGACCGGCGGAACGGGTGCTCCGTCGCTGCCTGCGATGGGGTGCAGCGCACCTGAGACCGCGATGTAGTTGATGTCGTGGCCGGCGGTGTGGGCCAGCGGGCCGGATTGGCCCCAGCCGGTGATGCGCCCGTAGACCAGCGCCGGGTTGATCGCCTGCGCCTCCTTAGGGCCTAGACCAAGGCGCTCAGCCACGCCGGGGCGGAATCCTTCGATGAGGATGTTCGTTGTGGTCAAGGTTTCGCGCAGCTTGTCGACGTCCACCGGGTCCTTAAGGTCCGCCTCCAGAACCTCTTGCCCGCGGTAGAGGATGCTGTGCGGGACCACGGCGGGAGGATTACCTGGGCGGACCACGCGGGTAACACTAGCGCCCATGTCCGCAAGCATCATCGCAGCGAAGGGACCGGGGCCGATGCCTCCGAGGAAAAGGACTGAAATGCCGGTGAGGGGAGAGCTCATGGTGACCTACCTAAAGGTGTACGGATTTCTATATAATCGTACCGTGAGGTGGGTCACCCGACAAGGGCGTGAAAACTAATCCGCCACAAGTGTTTCGATGGTGAGCTCCGGGTGCTCCTTCTCAATGAAGGCCAGCTTCCACTTATCACCAAAGAGCGCGATGAGCTCGCCGTCGCTGCGGGTAAAGATTTCTACGCCGCGCTGGCGGCCCAGTTCGGGCGCGGATTCGGCGTCGGTACGGCGGGCCACCGAGTAGGGGATGGACTCGGTGATGGTCTCCACGTTGTACTCGACCTCCATGCGAGCCTGCATGACCTCGAACTGCATGGGGCCCACCGCAGCCATGACCGGGGCGGCATCGCCACGCGTATCGTTGCGCAGAATCTGGACCACGCCTTCCGCAGCCAGTTGGTCCAAGCCCTTGCGGAATGCTTTGTAGTCACCCAAAGACTTCGCGCGCAGGATGCGGAATGCCTCCGGCGCGAACTGCGGCATGGGCTTGAACTGCACCTTCTTGCCCGTGTAAATCGTGTCACCAGGTGCCAAGGAACCGGCATTGACCAAGCCCACGATGTCACCCGGGTAAGCCGTATCCACGGTGTCACGCGTGCGGCCGAAGACCGTCAGAGCGTACTTAGTGGAGAAGCTGCGCCCAGACTGCGCATGGTTGACCTGCATGCCGCGCTCAAACTCGCCGGAGACCACGCGCATGAAGGCCAAGTTATCGCGGTGCTTGCGGTCCATGCCCGCCTGCACCTTGAAGATGACGCCCGCGAAGTCATCGGTGACCTCACGTACCTTGTCGATGGCGGAGGTAGCGGCCTCGATGGCCTGGGGATCTGACTCGCGCGAGCGCGGAGCCGGGGCGATGGCGCACAGCGTATCCAGGATCTGGTGCACGCCGAAGTTCAGCATCGCGGAGGCGAAGATGAGCGGGGAAGTCACGCACTGCTCGAAGAGCTCCTGGTCGTGCAGAGCGCCATCGGCTGCCAGCAGCTCTGCTTCCTCCACGGCCGTCTCCCAGGCATCCTCTTCCTTCGCGGCTGCATCCTCAGGTGCGTAGTGCTCCTCAGGGGCGATAGTGGAACCACCTGCGGTGCGCAGGAAGTGCACGTACTCGTCGGCCTCGCCGTCATCGTTGATGTGGGCCAAGCCGCGGAAGTCACCGGCGATACCCACCGGCCAGTACAGCGGGGTGGGCTGTAGCTGGATTTCGTTCACGATTTCATCGACAAGCTCCAGCGGTTCCCGTCCCACGCGGTCCCACTTGTTGATCACCGTAATGATCGGCAGGCCGCGGGCCTTACACACGCGGAAGAGCTTGAGGGTCTGCGGCTCGAGGCCCTTGGCGGCGTCGATAAGCATGACGGCAGCATCCACCGCCGTGAGCACGCGGTAGGTATCCTCCGAGAAGTCCGCGTGGCCCGGGGTATCCACCAGATTGATCATGTAGGGCTCACTCTCGTGGCCCTCTGGGGCGTATTCGAACTGCAGCGCGGAGGAGGCCACGGAAATGCCGCGTTCCTTCTCCATCTCCATCCAGTCAGAGACCGTGGACTTGCGGTTGCCCTTGCCGTGCACCGCGCCAGCTTCGTTGATGACGTGCGCGTGAAGTGCCAGCGCCTCCGTCAGCGTGGACTTACCAGCATCCGGGTGGGCGATGACGGCGAATGTGCGGCGGCGGGAAGCTTCGGAGGCAATACTCATGCGGGCTAGTTTAGCCGCTGGCTGTTACCACTCCACATTGAGCTGGCGGCCCAAATCATCGAAGACGCGCCGCGCCACCGAGAGCTTCTTCGCAATCGGCCTCTGCAGGCCTGGCTTGCGCTTGTTGTTGTAGTACTCGCCGGAATTGAAATGGATGCCCGGAGTGCCGCTGAGGAAATAAGCAAGGTTCTCGCCGCCCTTGTCCGCCTTGCCCAAGAAATGCTTGGCTGCAGTGGTCGAATACAGCTTGCTCGTCCTACTCGTTGAGTTCTGCCCGAAGCCAGTATTCAACACGCCCGGGTGGAAGGCCACGGAGGTCAGACCATGTGAGTCGAGGTAGCGGGTCAGAAGAATATCGCCCAACTTGGCGTTGCCGTAAGCGCGCTCCGCGGTGAATTTTTCAAAGGTATTTGGGTCACCGGGGTCGAAAGCGGAATACAGGACGTTGGCCAACGAGGCGGTCTGCACCACGGTGGCATCGCTGGCCCGCAGGGTATCGCGCAATAAAGAGGTCAGAAGAAAAGGCGCCACAACGTTGATCTGCCACGTGCGCTCGAAGCCATCGGCGGTGGCGAAGGGGCCGTCGAACATGCCGCCGGCGTTATTGCCCAAGGCATCGATCTGCGGGTACTGGCTCAGCTCTTCCGCGAGGCGGCGAACCTGGCCCAAAGACTCGTAGTTGGCCACGTGAAAGGCCGCACCAATTTCTTCGGCTACGGCCTGCGTCTTTTCCGGATTCCGGCCCACGAGCACGAGCGAATCCTGCGGGCGGCGCTGGTGAAGAATGCGGGCAGCGGCCGCGCCCACCCCGCTCGAAGCACCGGTAATGACAATTGTTCGAGGGTCATGATTAGAAGGCAGGTTCTTGCTCGCGCGGCTCATACTTGGACAGTGTAGGGCGTTGAGCGCGGCCGCGCCGGGGTTTATTTAGCCCGGGAATGGATTTCCTGTTGGGCCTTACTGAGTCCCTCTGTCACGATGAGGCGGGCGGCCTCAGCAGCGGTGGCGATGGTGGAATCGAGGGCAGCGCTGGCGTCGACAGGCGCGAGCACCCAGTCCGGAATGGAACCACCCTTGGACGGGCGCCCGATGCCCACACGCACGCGCAGATAATCGCGCGTGCCCAGGCGCTCGCTCAGCGACTTCAAGCCGTTATGGCCATTCTCGTTGCCGCCCTTCTTAATGCGCACCTTGCCGGCGGGTAGGTCGAGCTCGTCGTGGATGACGATGATGTTTTCTGCCGCAACCCCCAGCTGCGTGGCCAAGGGTGCGATGGGATCGCCGGAGAGATTCATGTAGGTGTGTGAACGCAAAACCACGACCTTCGTGCCCCCGAGCTCGAGCTGTGCGGCGCTGAGCTGGTGACCGGTAACAGGCTCAAGCATGTCGCCGGAATCCGCGAGGAGGTCATCCACCGCCATGTATCCTACGTTGTGACGGGTAGCTGCGTATTTCGCGCCGGGATTGCCCAATCCCACGATGAGCCACTCGGCGCTAAGATCCGCTGGGTTTAGTCTGGGGGCGGCGGCCTTCTTTGCCTTCTTATTCGGCGCTTCATCGGCGCGGCTAAAGAGGCGGGTGAAAAAGTCACGGATGGCGGACACAACAACTCCCTTGATGGTTTTTCTTTAGGCTGGGGGACCATGAGTCAACTTCTTGAGGCTATCACCTGTCCCGTCCTACCTGCCCCGATGGCCGGTGGGCCCACCACGCCTGAACTGGTTGCCGCCGCTGAGGCCGCCGGTTCCTTTGGCGCGCTGGGTCTGGGGAGCTCTTCGGTCGACGCCGCGCGGGAGGCCATCGCTGCGTGCGCCGGCACGCGCTTCGGCGTCAACCTCTTTTATCCGCAGAGGGAGCTGACAGAATCGGAGCTCGCGGCTGCACGGTCTCTTGCCGCAGAAGAGGACGCCGTGCTTGGCGACGTCCCCCTGGACTTCGGTTGGCAGGACAAGCTCGACGCCGCGCTGGATGGTGGGGCAGCGGTGCTGTGGTCGATGTTCGGGGTGTTTGAGGAGGCGGACGTAGCGCGCATCCACGCCGCTGGGGCTGAGGCGTGGACCACGGTCACCACCCCGGAGGAGGCGCAGTCCGCGGCCGCGCGCGGCGTCGATGTGTTGTGCGTGCAGGGGCCTGAAGCCGGGGGACACCGCGGAGTGTGGGACCCGAGTGCGGAACCCGACCAGCGCCCGCTTAAAGAACTTGTTGCGGCGGTGCATCAAGTCACGGATCTCCCGCTCATTGCCGCGGGTGGGCTGCGAACTAGGGAGGATGTCGCCGAGGCCTTGGCGTGGCCGGGGGTAGAGGCAGTCAGTTGCGGCTCTGCTTTCTTGCTGTCCGATGAAGCCGGAACGAGTGAGCACAACCGTGGCCTTCTGCGCCGCGGCGGCCGGACGGTGTCGACCCGCGCATTCTCCGGGCGCTACGCCCGTGGGCTGGAGACCGCCTACACACGGGCACACCCGGACCTGCCTTTGGTCTACCCCTATCTCAACGCGTTGCTGAAACCGCGTCGTGCGCAGCTCGACGCCGACGTGGACTATTGCCTCGTGGGCGTCGACGTGGAGAAAATCGGCGGGGGTAGTGTGGCGGAGATCCTCGCGCAACTACACCCAAACGGGCATGAATAGGGGTTAAGATTTACGAATGGACATAGTTTTACACCCTTTTTGACGAGTAAAGGATACAAAGTACGTGACTTCGAACGCGCACATTGGGCACGAGGATTGGAACGAGCGCCTGGAGCTGGCCCAAGAGATGATCCCGCTCATCCACCAGCTGCACCGCAATAACAACGTTGTCACCTCTATCTACGGCCGCCTGCTCATCGGTGTGACCGATATCGACATCATCAAGGCGCACCGCTACGCCCGCCGCATCGCTGAGCGTGAGCTTTCCACCGCAGAGACCCTGCCCATCCTCAAGGAACTGTGCTCGATGAACCTGGGCACCGCTTCCATCGACTTGGGTCGCCTGGCCACTGGCTTCCAGGAGTCCGGCTCCGATAACCTGCGCAACTACCTCGAGGAGACCCTCGTGGATCTCGTCGGCGCTGGCGTGGACAAGGAATCCACCGACGTCGTGCTTTATGGCTTCGGCCGCATCGGCCGCCTGCTGGCCCGCATTCTGATTGCCCGTGAGGCTGCCTATGGTGGCGTGCGCCTGCGCGCCATCGTCGTTCGCAAGAAGGGGGACATTGACATCTTCAAGCGCGCCTCCCTCCTGCGCCGTGACTCTGTCCACGGTGCTTTCAACGGCACCATTGCCGTCGACGAGGAGAACGAGGTCATCTGGGCCAACGGCACCAAGATCCAGATGATTTACGCCAACAACCCCGCGGAGATCGACTACACCCAGTACGGCATCGATAACGCCATCGTTGTGGACAACACTGGTGTCTGGCGCGACCGCGAGGGCCTGTCCCAGCACCTGCAGTCCAAGGGTGTGGCTCGCGTGCTGCTCACCGCACCGGGTAAGGGCGACCTGAAGAACATCGTCTACGGCATCAACCACGGCGATATCGAGGACTCCGACCAGATCCTCTCCGCCGCATCCTGCACCACCAACGGCATCACCCCGGTGCTCAAGGTCATCAACGACCGCTACGGCGTGGTACACGGCCACGTGGAGACCGCACACTCCTTCACCAATGACCAGAACCTCATCGATAACTTCCACAAGGGGGACCGCCGCGGCCGCGCAGCCGGCCTGAACATGGTGCTCACGGAAACCGGTGCAGCCAAGGCCGTGTCCAAGGCTCTGCCGGAGTTTGAGGGCAAGCTCACCGGCAACGCCATCCGCGTTCCCACCCCGGACGTGTCCATGGCTGTGCTCAACCTCGAGCTGGAGAAGGAAGCTGACCGCGACGAGGTCAACGACTTCCTGCGCAACGTCTCCCTGCACTCCGACCTGCGCCAGCAGATCTCTTACATCGCCTCCCCGGAGGTTGTGTCCTCCGACTTCGTGGGCTCCACCCACGCTGGTGTGGTCGATGGCCTCGCCACCATCTCCTCCGGCAAGCACCTCGTGCTCTACGTGTGGTACGACAACGAGTTCGGTTACTCCAACCAGGTCATCCGCATCGTCGAGGAAATCGCCGGCGCTCGCCCGGTGGTGTACCCGAAGCGCGTTGACGTCTCTGAGCTCTAATCTAAGAGCTAGGAAACCTAACACCGCCCTCGCTGCATGGCGTGGGCGGTGTTTCGCTGTTTTAGGCTCCTGCTCGGTCTGCGACCTAGCTTTGCCAGGATGCTTCAAACGCGCAACTGCCCGATCTGCCAAAAGTACGGGCCAAGATCGAAAAATCTAGACTGCTTTTGTCAGATTCGTCAGTTTTAGCGGGGAGACAGCGCACGCGTGTGGAGCAGACGCCGTGCGAGCAACGCGGCAGCCGCACAGAGCACCACAGTCAGCGTCATGGCGATGGCGTAGCGCAGAGACGAGTACGCAACTAAGGGCCAAGCAGGGAAGGCGAGTATCCACAGACCGGTATCTGCCAAGACGTCGCCGCCTAAGGTGACGGAGACGATAGTCCCCACGATGCTGAGGGCGATAGCGCTTACAATGCCGAGGCGAACCACCAGGATGAGTGATACTGCCGCGATGGCAAAGCCCACCCCAACCGTAAGGGGAAATGCCGGAAGCTGGGCCGCGACATCGCCACCTGCGAGCGCACTGGCCAGGTATGCGGCAGCGCATACCGCCAGGATGACACACAGGAACCAGAGGAGAATCCCGGATGTGCCGAACCGTGTTTCCATATGGACCAACGGCCATGAATCAGCTACACGGGGCCAAACGAGGACCGGCAAGATACCTGCGCCGACCGGAAGCAGAAAGTAGTGAAAGAAACCTTCGACGTAGTTAGCGGGATATTGCAGGGCGACAAACCCTAGCGCCAGAATGCTGAGCATCAAGCAAGAGAACACCGCTGGGCTAAAAGCTGCACGGTGGAGTCCTAGCAACGTGGACCACAGCGAGGACTGTGCCGCCGCACGGGGGTGTCTCGTTGGCTGCCATACTTGGGCTTCTTCCATGGTGGTATTAGCAACGTCGGCATCAGTCTGGGCCGTTGTGGAACGCGCGAAACGGTGTCGCAGCGAGAACATTGGCCGGTATCGTCGCGGCGTGTAGACTGCGGCTAATGCTCCGAGAACGGCGAGGATGACGCACAATATGAAAGCCGGTAGTGGACTGCTGGTGAGAAGTGGGTCTTGTGGTTCAAGAGGCACCGAGTTCTGGTGAATACGCAATGCGCGCAGAAGCAATCGTTGCGGCCATGCTGGGGGAAAGGCCCACCACCTGCCTGATTCGACAGTGCACGGAAGGATGCTGATTATTTGCCATAGGGCCGCGGCTACCAGCGTTAAGCCGAAGCCCAGTCGGCGGGCACAGGCAGCGGAAAGCCCGGCAATGCCAAGCGCGCCAAGGAAGGAGTAGAGCCCAGCTACGAGGATAAGTTCATGATTCTCCCGCCCCTGGGCAGCGACAACGAACCAAGAAACACCAAAGTTCAGAATATGGAAGACCCCAAGGCTGACAATGACAACGATAAAGCGGGCAGCATTCTCGAGACGCGGGTTGAGGTTTCTCCATTGCGTTCCGCCGCTGCGAGTGATGGTCTCGCGGCGTTCTGGAATGGCAGCGAACAGCCCAGTAAGAGGGGAATACATGCCGGTAACAAACAAGGATTGCCAAGCCAAGACGCCCGTGGCATCAGTGCGTGCTGAGGCCATTGAGGAGAAAATGATTGTCATGATGACCAGCGGTAGCGCCAGCAAAGGCAACCACTGTAAGGCGCTTCCACGGCTGCGCAGTAGTTCTGCTGAAAGGTAACTCGGGCGAGGGGCAGTAGTGTGCTTAGGCACGTGACTCTCCTTCCCGGTTGGTAGGCGCTTGGGAGGGGTGGCTCGGTGAGGTAAGTCGGAAGAATTCTTCCTCCAACTGACCACGTGGAGCTAGCTCGTGCAGGGAACCGGAATAGCGAATCGTACCCTCGGCCAAGACGGTGATGTCATGGGCAAGGTGCAGGACCTCTCCAAGCTGGTGGGAGCTGACGATAACGGTGTGCCCAGCCGCGGCTAGTTGTTGTAGTAGCTCTCGCAATTCCATGATTCCTTGGGGATCGAGGCCATTCTGGGGCTCATCAAGAACAAGAACCTCTGGATCGCCGAGGAGAGCTTGCGCTAACGCTAGGCGGGCCTTCATACCAGTGGAAAAGGATTTCGCCTTCTTGGAGCCAACGCCGCTGAGCCCAGCGATGGAGAGAACCCGGTCAATCTCAGAGTCGGGAAGCCCCAGAAGTCGAGCGTGAACGCGAAGATTCGCCGCGGCAGACAGATGACCATAAAAGGCTGGCCCGTTCACTGAGGCACCAATGCGGCGAAGCACATTGCGGTTCCAAGGTTGGCCCGCCACGCTGATGGAGCCCGAGTCAGGAGGCAGGAGGCCTAAGAGGATGGAGAAGATTGTTGATTTTCCTGCCCCGTTGCGCCCGAGGAGCGCATGCACGCGGCCAGGGGAGATGTGGAAGGAAACATCATCGAGGACTCGTTGCCGACCAAAAGACTTCGAGATGTGCTCAAAAGAGATATCGCAATTCATAAAATGCAGTATCGCCGGGGCTCATCATAAAGGAATCCGCCTGCATGATGGTCTTCAGCGAGCAGACCTCCTACCGTGGTAGGAGCTTAGGCAACCCCAGCACGCTGCGCTAAGAGAACGAGGGCCACTCGGTCACGTGCGGCGAGTTTAGACATGAGCGCGGAGACGTGAGTTTTCACCGTGGTTTCTGCGATGACCATGTCGGCGGCTATCTCCGCATTTGTAGCACCACGCGCGATGAGCGAAAGCACTTCCATCTCGCGGCGCGTTACAAGACTGAGTCCTTGGCGTTCCTGGGCGCTGAGGTTTTCGCGCGTCAGCGCCGAGCGATAAGCCTCCAGCACTGGGCCGGTTACCTCGGCGGCCAGCACCGATTCTCCTTGCGCCACGTTGCGAACGGCGGTCACAAGAACCTCTGGGTCGGCATCCTTCAGCAGGAAGCCGTGGGCGCCAGCGGAGATGGACCGCGCCACGAGCTCTTCATCATTGAATGTGGTGAGCATGATGATGCGGCACTCGGGCTTGCGCTCGAGTATGGCTTGCGCCGCTGCAATGCCGTCCATGCCAGGCATGCGAATGTCGAGGATAGCCACATCAATGTGGTGGCTTATTGCTGCTGCCACGGCATCCGCCCCCGTGGCCGCGGTGGCCACGACCTCGATGTCTTCTTGCGCAGTGAGGATGGTAGACAGTGCTGAGAGCAGCATTGCTTGATCATCGGCCAACAAGACGCGGATTCTAGAGCTGCTGGGTTGCATCCATTGTCTCCTTCATCGGTATCTGTGCGTGCAAGGAAAAGGAATGAGCATCGCCGGAATAGTCGAGGCGACCGCCAAGCGAACGAGCTCGTTCCGCCACTCCGACTAAGCCCACGCCGCTGCCCGCGACGTTGCTTGGCGTGGGATGAGGATTGGTGGAGATGAGGGTGAGCGCGGCGGCGTCATCAAGTACAAGCTCAACCACGACATGCGTGCCGACGCCCTGATGGCGCAGAGCATTCGTCAAGCCCTCCGTGGTAATGCGCACCAATGCCATCTGCACCAACGACGGCACGGCGTATTCAGCTGGGAGGTTTGCGTCGACTTTCAGCCCGGCAGCGCGGAAGCCTTCGAGGATTCCTTCGATGTGCTCAAGTTGTTGAGCAGGCTCTAGAGCCGTGGGGCCGGGTGAGCGCAAGGCAGCGACGATTCCGCGAACCTCGCCCAAGGCGGTATCCGCATTATCGCGGATCGAAAGAAGTGCTTCTTCAGCCGCGCCGGAGTCCGTATTCGCTGCAACGATGCCTGCATTAGCCTGAACCTTAATCAGGGTGAGGGAATGGGCAAGGACATCGTGCAGTTCCCGTGCAATGAGGAGGCGTTCTTCTTCTTGTGCCTGGTGGAAGCGCTCGCGGGCTAGTATCTCCCGTTGGCGATCACGGTCAAAATACCGGGCAGCGATGAAATACGTGCTGCCCAGCACTGCCCAATGGGCCACCACCATGGCAAGGAAGGGTGTGTCTACCTCATAGCGCAGAAGGTAAGTCTCAGTGTCGATGCGCCACATGAAGGGGGAGATAAAGGTACCGAGTGCGGTGATGAGGAGGACCACCCGCGGAACCAGCCTCTGGGTGATGTACCGCGAGGTGGTGTACACGGCCATGGGGGCGGTCAGCGCCCACGGGGTGAGGCCGCTATTGGTGGGGAGCTGGTTCATCCATATGACAGCCCAGGCCAGGAGCAGAACTAGGAATCCTGTTGCGCTCACGATTGGCCTCGAGCGCCACACGAGGAAGAACGGTATGAACAGCAGCGACAAGAGAGCCTCGAGTACTTCCACCGTTCCGGAAGAGGAAAACGCCAAGGCACAATAAAAGGCCGCTACGAGCCCCGCGACTCCTGCGAGTAGCGCGTCCCCCAAATGCACCGAGGACAGGAAGGTACGCGCGGTGCGGGAAGAGCTCATAGACGGCCATGGTAGTACATGCCGAAAGTACTACTTCTTTTTCTTGTCCTTCTTGCCCTTCTTTTTCTTTCCCTGCTTCTTGCCGGAGCCGTTGCCGTTGACCTTGTCGCGCTCCAAATCGGCTGCGACATCTGGTACGTAGGCAAATTCATTGCGCGGCGGGCGTACGTATTCGGCCTCGAGCTCGGGGCGATCCGGGATCTCAGGAACATCCTGCTCTACGTGCTGGTACGGAACCATCTTGAGGATGTGGTTGATCACGTTGATGCGCGAGCGCTTCTTGTCCTCGGATTCCACGGTGTACCACGGGGAGGACGGGGTATCGGTGTGGACGAACATTTCATCCTTGGCACGCGAGTAGTCTTCCCAACGGGTAATGGACTGCAAGTCCATGGGGGAGAGCTTCCAGCGGCGCAGCGGATCGTTGCGGCGGGACTTAAAGCGTGCGAGCTGCTCCTCATCAGAAACGGAGAACCAGTACTTAAGAAGGATGACGCCATCCTCGATGAGCATGTGCTCCAGCAGCGGAGCCTGGTGAAGGAAGCGCACGTATTCTTGCTGGGAACAGAAGCCCATGACACGCTCCACGCCGGCGCGGTTGTACCAGGAACGGTCGAAGATGACGATCTCGCCGGCGGTGGGCAGCTTCTCAATGTAGCGCTGGAAATACCACTGGCCCGCCTCACGGTCGGTGGGCTTCGGCAGCGCCTCGATGCGGCAGGTACGCGGGTTCAGGTATTGCGTAATGCGCTTGATGGCGGAACCCTTGCCGGCGGCGTCGCGGCCTTCCATGATGATGACCACGCGGGCGCCGGTCTCAACGACCCACTGCTGCATCTCGACGAGCTCTGCTTGGAGGCGCTTGAGCTCGTCCTCATAGGCTTGCTTATCTAGCTTCGGCGGCTTGGTGGCAGACTTCTTAGACTGTGAACTCATACCTCTAAATTTACCGCTTAGCTGGGAAAATACCTAACCGCGGGGGTTAGGTAAGTGGGGCGAATTGGGAGGTATTTAGTCAACCTCGTGTTGCGTCACCGCGCCGCTGGCGGCGTCGACGTCGAGTTCATGTTCCTGGCCATTAGCCTTGAATTCAATCTCCCAGTGCGGGCCCTTGCCGTCATCACCATCGTCGTAGTCGACTTCCTTCTCCGTGACGGCCTGGGCATCAACGCCGGCATGGGCTAAAGCTTTCTCGAATGCGTCATCGCCGGTGAGTTTCCCAGAATCCACTGCATTTCCGGCGTCCCCGGCAGCAGCGGTGTCTGCAGGCTGCTGGGCGTCGTCATCGCGGTCATCGTCGTCATCATCATCGCCCTGGTCCGCGCCAGTTGCAACGGCTGTTTCCGTCACGGTTTCCACAGTCGCGGGAGTCGGCGTCGGGGCGGGATCGGCCTCTTTATCTGAAGAGCACGCAACCAGCGCGGTGCTGGCGCATAGTGCGAGGCCTGCGGCGGTGAAGCGGGAGCAAAGAGTCATTGAGGCTCATCCTCCTTGGTCAGTCGGGCACGTGTGGTGTCCCACCCTAACGAAGCCTGTCAGTTTTCGCTGAAGATCCTGGATAAGGCTGAATGTTAACGGCCGTGACAGGTACAGTCTTCGCCGCAGCCCCCGGCAGCGGGAGGTTCGCCGAAGCGCGTGGTGTTCTCAATCGCGCCGAGCCCTTCGATACTGATGCGGGTGCGGGAGCCGTCGCCAAGCAGTGCTTCCTCGCCGCGCGCGAAGCCCACGCCTTCCGGGGTGCCGGTGGCAATAACATCGCCTGGATTCAGAGGGTAGAGGGAGGAACAGAAGGCGATGAGCTCGGCCACGGAGAAGATGAGGTCATCGGTGTTATCGTCCTGGCGGACTTCACCATCGACGGTCGTGACTAGCCGCGCGGCCTTGCCCGGGGCCCATTCATCAGTCGTGGTCAACCACGGTCCGAAGCCGGCGGTGCGGTAGAAGGATTTACCGGCGTGGAACTGCGTGGTGGCGCGCTGATAATCCCGCAGAGTGTAATCGTTCATAATGGCATAGCCGGCCACGTAATCCAGCGCATCTTTCGCACTCACCCGGTGCGCGCGGCGGCCCATGACTACGGCGAGCTCTCCTTCATAGTCCAGCTTCTTCGTGGCATAGTCCGGCACATAGACATCGTCGAAGGGCCCGGTCAGAGCCTCCGGGAACTTGATGAAGAGCGTGGGCTGTGTAGGCAGCTCGCGGCCCATCTCACGGGCATGCTTGGCGTAGTTGACGCCAACACAGATGATCTTTCCTGGGTTCGGGATGACGGGGGCGAGGTCGGCGTCGTCGAAAACCACGGGCTCACCGGAGAGCTGCGCAGCTTTGTACCAATCGGGGCTGGCGAGCAGTTCTCCTACGTCCTCATAATCCAGCTCGGTGCCCACGTTGGGGCCGTCAATACGGATAGCGCAGGTGCCAAAACTGGTGCGGAGGGTAGCGAGTTTCATGGCAGTTAGTCTAGCGCGCGAAGAATCTCATCGACCGCGTCGGCGCACATGATGGGGACCTCCTGCGCCTCCTGCTTGTTCCATGTTTTAAGCACAAATGCGGCTGGGTCCATGCGCCCGGGCGGGCGGCCGATGCCGACTGAAAGGCGCTGGTAGTCCTTGGTTCCCAGAGATTTCGTGGTGGAGCGCAGGCCGTTATGGCCGTGGTCCCCGCCGCCGAGGCGTCGCTTGATGGTGGCGAAGTCGAGCTCCAGCTCATCGTGGACAACGATGATGTGATCATGAGGAACGTTGAAGTATTGGGCGAGGGCCTTGATGGGTCCGCCCGACAGGTTCATAAAGCTGCGCGGCTTGGCGACGATCACCTTGGTGTCCCCACGCCGCGCTTCGGCGATATCGGTGTTTGTCTTCTTATGAACGGAAAAGGAAGCGAACAACTCGCGGGCTAGTTCATCAGCCACGTCAAAACCGATGTTGTGGCGGGTACCGGCGTACTTCGGGCCGGGGTTTCCTAGGCCAACGACGAGAAAGGGAGAAGAAGTCACGCTGCCCATTCTAAACAGCGTAGGGGCGAAAAACGGCGAACCGCGCCCGTCTCCCCGAATGCAGGGAAACGGACGCGGTGCGCTAGATAGGTGAGGGGGAGGGGAAGTTTACTCCTCGTCCTTCTTCTCCTCGGAAGCGGACTCGTCGGCGGACTCGCCGCCAGCCTCAGCGCCACCTTCCTCAGCAGCCTCAGCGGCAGCCTCGACGTCCTCATCAACCTCCGGCTCGGAGATGGAGACGATGACGGTGTCTTCCTCGGCAGCAAGGGTGGTGCCCTCCGGCAGGGAAACCTCGCCAGCGGTGACAACGGTGCCGTCCTCGAGGCCCTCGATGGACACGACGATCTCTTCCGGAATGTTGAGCACGTCTGCCTCGACGAGGAGGACGTCGGCATCCTGGATGGACATGAGGCCCGGAGCCGGCTCGCCCTTGAGGACAACCGGAACCTCGACCTCAACCTTCTCGCCACGCTTAATGGAGAGCAGGTCGATGTGGTCGATGTTGAAGGTCAGGACGTTCTGGTCAATGTGCTTGACCATGACCAGGTGCTGCTCGCCCTCGAGCTCCAGCTCGAACACGGCGTTGACGCCGTGGTTACGGACCAGTGCGGTCATTTCCAGGCGGTCAACGGCGAAGTGCAGAACGTCGACGGCGTGGCCGTAGACGACGCCCGGGATCTTGCCTGCAGCGCGCAGACGACGAGCGAAGCCCTTGCCGAACTCGGAACGGACTTCAGCCTTCAATACGGGGCGCTCAGAAGCCATAAGTAAATCTCCTTAAAGTATCGTTGTGCGGCAAGGACTGTTGTAGGACCATGTAGATACGACAAAAGCCTGCCGATGGACGTCTTGGACGAGTCATCGCAGGCTTAATACAAGATTCACTGCTTAACTTGTGCTATCGCGTCGATAACGGATTTCTCCCTCGCCGAGACGCACAAGATTTTAGCAGCAGCGTTGTCGCAGAACCAAATCTAGTGAGTCTCAAACAGAGTAGTCACGGAACCGTTCTCGAAGATCTCGTGGATGGTGCGAGCCAGCAGCGGGGCGATGGACAGGACCGTGAGGTTGTCCCAGCCCTCGGTGGACTGCGGCAGGGTATCGGTGGTGATGACCTCGACAGCACCGCACTCGGACAGGCGCTCGCGGGCCGGGTCGGAGAAGACACCGTGGGTACACGCAATAACCACGGATTTGGCGCCGGCTTCCTTGAGCACGCGGACAGCGCCCGCGATGGTGCCGCCGGTATCAATCATGTCATCGAGCAGGATGCAGTCCTTGCCCTCGACGTCACCGACGACGCGGTTGGACACCGTCTTGTTGGCCTCGGTAGTGGAGCGGGTCTTGTGAACGAAGGAGAGTGGGGCGTCGCCAAGCTCGTGCGCCCACTTCTCCGCCACCTTCACGCGGCCAGCATCGGGGGAGACCACAGCGAGGTTGTCCAGCGGGTACTTGGACTTGATGTAGTCCACCAAGATCGGCATCGCGTGCATGTGGTCGACCGGGCCATCGAAGAAGCCCTGAATCTGGTCGGTGTGCAGGTCCACGGACACGATGCGGTCGGCACCAGCAGCAGCCAGCAAGTCTGCCACCAGGCGGGCGGAAATAGGCTCGCGTCCCAGGTGCTTCTTGTCCTGGCGTGCGTATGGGTAGAAGGGCAGGATGGCGGTGATGCGCTTAGCGGAGCCGCGCTTGAGCGCGTCGATCATGATGAGCTGCTCCACCAACCACTTGTTGAGCGGCTGAGTGTGGGACTGCATCACGAAGCAGTCGGCACCACGGACGGACTCCTCGAAGCGAATGAAGATCTCACCGTTGGCGAAATCGCGCGCGGTGGTCGGAACCAGATCGGTCTTGAGCTCCTTGGCCACAGCCTCAGCCAACGCTGGGTGAGCGCGCCCAGTGAAGAGCATCATGTTCTTGCTGCTGCCGGTAACCTTGCCAGTCATAGGTAGATATCCCTTTACTTGTTGTTAGTTAGTGGTCTATTCGTCAGCCTCGGCGTCCTGTGCCTTGCCGGCGGCTTCTGCTGCCGGCGTGCCCGGACGCTTCTTTTGCACCCAACCTTCGATGTTGCGCTGCTTGCCGCCGGAGACCGCGAGCGCTCCCGCAGGAACGTCGTCCTTAATCACTGTACCCGCACCGGAGTAAGCGCCATCACCGACGGTAACGGGGGCGATGAACATGGTGTCCGAGCCGGTGCGCACGTGGCTGCCGATGGTGGTGTGGTGCTTGTTGACGCCGTCGTAGTTGACGAAGACGGAGGAAGCACCAATGTTGGAGTAATCACCCACGGTGGCGTCACCGATATACGTCAGGTGAGGCACCTTGGTGCCGCGGCCGATCTGTGCCTTCTTTGCCTCGACGAAGCCGCCCAGCTTGCCTTCTTCACCCACGATGACGCCGGGGCGGATGTAGGTAAACGGGCCGATCTGCGCGTTGCTGCCAATAACGGAGTCGAAGCCGTGCGTGCGCACCACGTGTGCGCCTTCACCAACCTGCATGTTGGTCAGCGTGGTGTCGGGGCCGATTTCGGCGCCATCGGCGATGGTCGTGGCACCCCACAGCTGGGTGTTGGGGTGAATGGTGACGTCCTGGCCAATGGTCACGTTGACGCCGATCCAGGTGGTGTCGGGGTCAACGATGGTGGCGCCGCCGCGCATGGCTTCCTCAACCACGCGGCGGTTGAGCAGGCGGCCGGCTTGAGCCAACTGCACGCGGTCGTTGACGCCGGAGAGCTCCTCCGGATCGGTGGCGACGTGCGCACCAACGCGGTGGCCGTCTTCGCGGGCAATCTCCAACACATCGGTGATGTAGAGCTCGCCCTGGGCGTTATCGGAGTTGAGCTTCGTCAAAGCGTCACGAAGCACGGCACCGCCGAATGCAAAGACGCCGGAGTTGACCTCGCGCACCTTTCGCTGTTCCTCAGAGGCGTCCTTCTGCTCCACGATGGCGGTGACGGATCCATCCTCGGCGCGCAGCACGCGGCCATAACCGGTGGGATCCTCCAGCGTCATGGACAGAACTGTTACGGCATTGCCCTCGCTGGTATGGGTCTCCTGCAGCTGGCTCAAAGTTTCCGGGCGCAGAAGTGGAACGTCACCGTTAGTCACGATGACGGTGCCGTTAAAGTCCGGCAGAGCGCTCAAGCCACACTGCACGGCGTGGCCGGTACCGTTCTGCTCCTCCTGAACGGCCTGGGATACTGCGCAATCCAGTTCCTCGGCGATGGCATCGACAGCGGGGGAGACCTGATCGCGCTGGTGGCCCACGACGACCACGAGGTGCTCCGGGTTGAGGCCGGCGGCTGCGTGGAGGGCGTGGCCGAGAAGTGACCTCCCGCCAATCTCATGCAACGTCTTTTGGGTTGAGGATTTCATGCGGGTACCTGCGCCTGCGGCAAGGACGATGGCGGCGCAGTCAGTTACTTCAGCCACGAGTGTGTGCTTCTCCTGTGATTGGGGGTCAGGACTTACTGTGTTTCATCATAACGCGTGCTGCCTACTTCCCGTGTGAGACCTCCGGGAGTGCGCGGGCACGCCACGCGCCGACCAGACCGATGCAAGCCAAGAACAGGATGGCCGCCGAAGGGCCCGCCAGCGCGATGACGGCGGAGATACCGCCGACGACGAGGAGGATGACGCCCATCATGGTGTTTGCAGCCCCGACGTAGCGGGTGCGCTTATCCTCACCAGCCATGTCCACCACATAAGTCTTGCGCGCCACGCGGATAGCGGCGTGCGCCAGGTTGACCAGGAAGAAGCCGAGGGGAAGGGCCCACATGCTCACCGCTGTCGGCGCCCACGCGGCACAGGCCACGATGCCCAGCAAGATGATCGCCGCGGCACCCGCAGCCCAGGACATGACGAGGCGGGAGGACTTATCGGACAACACACCGGAAACCCGGCCGCCGACGAGACTGGCCAATCCCGAGGCCAAGACGAAGCCGCCGAGCCCGCTCAAAGCCTGTGAGCCGATGCTCTGCGAAAGCACCACGATAAAGGAGGTGGACAGGGCAGACACCAGCAGCAGGGCGCGGACGTTGACGAAGCCACGGAAGCGGGCATCCTGGGTATACAGCTGCCAGGTGTCCTTCCACCAGCTGCGGTTCATACCTTTCTGGCCGGAGTCCTCCGGCACTGGCTCCTCGATGCTGCGAAAGACCGCTGCCGCTAGGAACCACGTGGCCGCGCCGATAGCTAGCAGTACCGCCAGGCTCCACCGCGGGAGCTCGCCCAGCATGGCGAGGATGCCACCGGTAATCAGGGTGACTGCCCCGCCGAGCTGCGTGGCCCGTCCGGTCACCACGCCGCGGCGCCCCTTGGAGATGGTGCGGCCCTGGACGTCCTTGCCGGTGAGCGAACACAGCGCGCGGAGCACGGCGAGAACAGCAAGCGCGAGGCAGACGATGAGGCCGAGGAGGGGGCCGCGAACAAGCACGGCAGCCGCTGCAATGATCGCCGCGCACACACCCTGGCCCACCGAGCCCAGTACCCACAGGCGCTTGCGGGCGGGATGGGACACCACCCATGGGGTGAGCGCTGCTTGCGGGAGCATGGAGCCGGACTCGCGCAAGGGGACTAGTAGGCCCGTGAAGAAGCCCGGCACCCCGGTCGCACTGAACAGCCAGGGTAGAACCGTCTTGCCGGAGAGCAATTGATCGCCCACGCCCTGCAGGCCATTCGACCAGACGAAGCGGCGGGCATTGGCGGATTCCTGGGACGGTGAAGAGCCGTGGGGAGATGCAGAACGCGAAGCCATGACTGTGATCTTAAGCCCGGCTCGACCTTATCCGGGCCCTAAGGTTTGCCTGATCTCTATCCTGGAAAACATGTCTATCTCCGCTCGTCCCACAGTGTCCCGCCGTGTCTTCGTCCAAGGCTCCGTGCTCACCATCGCCGGTGCCGCCGTAATGGGGTTGAGCTCATGCTCTGCATCGTCCTCGAAGAATCAGCCGGAGCCACAGGGCTACGACGGTGAGCCGCGCGCCCTGCCCATCCCGCCTGTGGACGAGGGCGAAGTTATTGACGGAACGCGAGTTTTCAAGCTGACCGCGCAGGACGGTTACTCGGAGGTCCTCCCTGGCAACGAGCGCACGCGGACGTGGGGTTTCAACGGTCCCTTCTTAGGGCCCACCTTGCGCGCCCGGCGCGGGGAGAAGGTCCGCGCGGAAATTACGAACAACCTCATCGAGATGACCACGGTGCACTGGCATGGCATGAAGCTGCCTGCCTACTCGGATGGCGGCCCGCACTCGCCAATTGAGGTGGGCAAGACCTGGAAACCCGAGTGGGAGATCACCCAGCCGGCCGCCACGCTGTGGTACCACCCGCACCCGCACATGGCCACGGCCACGCATGCCTACCGCGGGCTGGCGGGGATGTTCCTGATTGATGACGACGTGGCCTCAGATCTTGATCTGCCCCAGGACTACGGCGTGGATGATATCCCGGTGGTCATCATGGACGCGAAGTTCACCGAGGACGGACAGATCGATGAGAAAAGCGATAACACCCTGGGGCTTCTGGGGACCACGCCTCTGGTCAACGGCATTACCAACGCGCGCTTCGACGCCATCACGCGCCGGGTCCGCCTGCGTCTGCTCAACGGTGCCTCGATGCGCTTCTACACACTGGAGCTGAGCAACGGCCCCTTCCACGTCATTGCCACGGACACAGGGCTTCTCGACGCCCCCGTGGAAGTCGACTCCCTCCTCTTCGGCCCGGGCGAGCGTGCCGAAATCATCGTGGATTTGGAGCCCGGCGAGGAAGTACAGCTGCGCTCGGTGCCGCGCAAGGATAACTTTGGGGTGCCCAAGGACAAGGATGCGGCTGACTTCGGCTTCCAGGATTCCTTTGACATTCTCACCATCTCCGGGCCTGCGGAGTCCGCGACGGAGCCACCGGCCCTGCCGGCAACGCTTGACCCGGCCGCGGCGAAGACCCCGTCGACGGATGGACTCACGGAGCGCGAGTTCGTGCTCAACACCTTCATGATTAATGGTGAGCAGATGGACATGGCGCGGGTGGATACCGTCATTGATCATGACGCCCCGGAGATCTGGACCGTGACCAATGAGAACTCTGATTGGCCGCACAACTTCCACATCCACAATGCCCGCTTCAAGGTCCTGGACTGGGACGGCGATGAGAAAATGAATGTGTTCAACTCCGGGTGGAAGGACATTGTGAACCTTCCGCCGAAGGCCACCGCGCGCCTGCTGGTGGAGTTTGGACACTTCCCGGACAAGACCATCCCGTACATGTACCACTGCCACATGTTGCTGCATGAGGATGAAGGAATGATGGGGCAGTACGTCATGGTCAATAAGGGTGAAAAGCCCGACGTGCGCGTGAAACCAGCCGCCTTAGTCTTCGACCAAACCGCCACCGCCCACTCCGCGCACAGCGGCCAGGTGGTGGATTCCTCCCGCAGCCCCTATGCGACGCCGGAGGCGAAGGGCTAACCCTTCACGATGCTCTCGTAGGCACGGCCCGCTAGCGCCGAGCTGTGCCAGCGGCGGAAGAGGTTGGATGGGCGGTTGCGCATCAAGGTGACTGCGAATTTACGTGCGTCAGAGATGACTTCAGGATTTAGAGCGTTGAAGGTTTCCTCTAGTTGGCCGATGGGGTAGTAATAAGCCTCAGTTGGCGTGACGTTGTAATCATGGGAAGAGACGAAGTGGTAAGGGGATTTGCTAAACCAAACGGTATCGGATTCTGCTTTCCAATCGCCGCCCTCGCGTGGAAGAAGGCTAAAGAATCCGGTGCCGAGGGTGTAGCCGTCAAGAAAACCCAAGTCTAAGTTAGTTGGATCAGTGATGACACTGCTACGCGGGAAGACAAGAAACTCAAGTATCCCGGTATTGAGGGTTGCATATCGGCCACCAGCGGTTGAAGGATAGTCCGACAACGTCCAGTACGTTTTCTCTGTTTCTGGCGCAACAGGGATGATGTGCTCGAGGGCGAAGACGATGTCTTTGATTACGGCTTGAGAAACTTCTGGGGGTGCGTTCTTTTCCAGCTTTGTTGGCCCCGATGCTTCAGCGCCACGGACAAAAGCTGCGCGATCAAACTGTGATGGTTCCCAATCCCCAAGGATCCAATGTTTTGATCGGTGACGGTTATGACTAAATCGAGTGGGCTGGGGCCTTCGGAAGCTAATACACCGCTGCGATTGCGGAGTAAGACGCCGGCATCGAGTTGGTACTGGATCATTTGTTTTTCAAGGATGTCCAGCTCCAAAGGCGGTGCGGGCGCAAATGATAGTGCTACGACATCGCCCCAGGATTCATGGTGGTTGGAACCATGAGTGTGATCTCTGAACCGCTTGACGACGTCGATGGATTGGCCCACGTACTTCGTGCCATCGTCGAACTCGATGACATAGATTCCACACCGCTCATTGGCGGGGAAGATGGGGCCGATGGGTGTGTTTGAGTCAAGTTCCAAGCGCTTGAAGTCGAGGGGAGAAGCCATGATGACAACGTAGACGATGCCTGGGGCCCAGCGTCCGCAGATTGGGTGTTTCAGATAAAAGAAAGCCCCGCTGACGCGGGGAAGTGATGGTGTTAAGCATCAGCAAGGGCTCATCCCAGCAGCGCAGGGAAGTTAAATGGCCCATCATGAAGCCTACATTGCGATTGTTAAAGAACAATTTTCAGAAAACAATGAACTTGCTAATGCTAACAATGCTATGCTCGTTTTAAACCACTTCTTATGAAGGATGATCATGGAAAAGACTGCTGGACAGGGACCGAACTCAAGTTTAATTCCGGACCGGACACGTGATTTTTGTCTTAGGGCTGATGGCTGGGCGCGCGAGCGTAGTCCGCAAGCTCAAAGTTTGTGGGCTAAATCAGGTGATGGCACAGATTTCTTGACGCTGCCGCAGCATATGGTGGATTCGGCATGCGCTGCCTCTTTCTTGTATAACTCCTGGTTGGCTGCTTCTGTGAAGCGCTATCTTTCAGAAGGGCTGGGGGTCGATGAGTCTGGGGTTGAGGCGCTATATGTGTGGCTTGCGGGAGTCCATGATGTGGGAAAAGCAATACGCACGTTCCAGCGCCTACTCCTGGAAAGTGATAAAGCGTATCTCGTGCATGCCGTCTCAGATGCGGGTTTAGATATTGAACTCAGTGTTGATGAGGCCAACTTTGACAAGCTTCCGCATGGCGTTGCGTCAGGAGAGATTCTATCTCAGTGGTTATGTGCACGAGGTGTTCGTCTCCCAAAAGCTAACGCATTGGCGGCGGTTGTTAACGCACACCACGGCATCGCGAATAAACCCTCGAGGCAGGTGCGCGAACTTATTGAGGATTACCCCGATCCATGGAAGCGCGTGCACAAAGAACTGCTCGACGCTATGACGGATCCCTGTGGTGCTGACTCAGTGATTGAGAAGGTTTGTCGTGGCAACAAGCTGCATCAAGGCGTGGCGGAAATTCTCACTGGGCTCGTGGTGATGGCGGACTGGATGGCTTCTAATGAGAACGCGTTCACACTGCACGTGAGCGGAACGCAGCTTGAGCGGGTCGAGGCAGCTGCCGCAACTATCGACGTAACGACGCCTTGGGAACCTGAAAGAGGGGACTGGCGGGATATTGACGCTCACTTTCGGCGCTCGTTTGACTGGCCGGGGGAGTATTGTGCCCGGCCGGTGCAGCGTGCAGTCGTCGAGGCAGCGCAACAGCTGGAAGGGCCAGCACTTGTTGTCATTGAGGCCGAAACTGGAGTTGGAAAGACTGAAGCAGCCCTTGCTGCTGCAGAAATCCTGGGGGCTAACAGTGCAGCGCAAGGAGTTTTCTTCGCGGCACCGACCATGGCAACGGCTAATGGGTTGTTGGAGCGCACTATTGAATGGGCCTCGAACAATAGCGTTGACTCGGTGAGGAGCATGTACCTTGCGCACTCCAAGAACGATCTTTCGGAGCCGTACCGGCAGCTGAAATTCTCGCAAATTGGCAAGGACTCCGGCGAAGGCGGCGGAGTTATTGCGTCACAATGGATGTCTGGACGCCGTCTGGGGCTGTTGTCCAATTTTGTGGTCGGCACTGTGGACCAAGTCTTGATGATGGCGCTTCAGCAGCGCTTCCACATGCTGCGGCACGTGGGTCTGGCGGGGAAGGTCATCATCTTTGACGAGGTGCATTCTTTCGACGTCTACACCAGTGACTACCTCCAAAGAACCATTGAGTGGCTTGGTTATTACGGTGCCAGCGTCATTCTCATGTCAGCGACGCTTCCGCCAGATAAGCGACGTTCACTGGTACAGGCATACTCCAGCGCACCCTGGCCTGATGAAGAACCTACTGGGTATCCACTGCTTACGCTTGCAACTAGGGATTCCGTGGAGTTTCATTCGGTGCCGCCAACGCCAACGAACTTAGAAGCACGCATTGAGTACCTAGACGATGACGCGGAGAAGCTCGTAAGCTTCGCGGATTATTACCTCAATGAAGGCGGCTGCGCACTCATCATCTGCAACACGATTGCCCGCGCACAAGAGGCATATCGCGTTTTAGAAGGCGTTTACGGCGACGAAGTACAGCTACACCATGCAGGCTTCGTTGCGTGGGAGCGCGTAGCGAAGGAAGATGGCCTTCGCGAGGAACTCGGACCTGATTCTCACCGGGGAAGTGGGCGTCCGCAGCGCAAGATTGTGATCGCAACCCAAGTGGCGGAGCAAAGCCTCGATATTGATGCTGATGTTCTTGTCACGGATATCGCACCGATGGATCTCATTATCCAGCGCATCGGACGTTTGCATCGCCATGCGCGTCCAGCCACTGATCGACCGGAGAAGCTACAACAGCCACGGGTGATGATTCGAGGACTCCTTAAGCACGAACCCGTCCCTGAGTTTGATTCGGGAGCGGAGTTTATCTACGGCCAAACCCTGCTCCTATCGACGTATGCGATGCTTCCAGAACTCTTTCGACGCCCCGACGATATTGAAGGACTTGTCCAAGCAGCATATGACAAGAACTTTATGCCGCCGGAGGAGTGGGAAGAGGCGTGGGAGAACGCAAAAAATGACAGCGATTCGACCGAAGATAGAGCTCATACCCGATCATCGACGCATCAGCTGCCGCGCCCGTGGCCCCGCGTCAAATACCACGATCTTTTCCAACAACTCATTAGCGATGACGCAGCATCGGGAGATGAACGCGGAGCTACTCAAGTCCGAGATGCTGAACCTTCGGTGGAAGTCATTCCAATTAGGAGCACTGAATACGGCTATCAGCCGTGGGGCTTTGAGGAAGAAGTACTTGATGGCACCGAGCTGTCCTACAACGTTGCGTTCCATTTGGCTTCGAGCACGGTCCGTCTACCGACTCGTTTGACGAGGTGGGAATCTGATTTTGAGGCGGTCGTCAGCACTTTGGAAGAAGCTACGCCGGCACAATGGCGTTCGCATTTCCTTCTAAGGGGACAACTGGCATTGCTGCTCGACGATTCTGACACCGCACAGCTTGGGCGGTTTACCGTGACTTATTCCTCCGAGCTGGGTATCGAAATTCTTAGCGATGGAGGAGAGTGAATGTCCGTCGCCCTTTGTACTCTGAGGGCACCTCCTCTCAGAGGCTCCTCTACGAGAATCAACAACCCACAACAAGACAAAGAAAGGAGGCGAAAGAAGAATGACTGACACCTCAACGTTTAACCTTCTCGATGAGCCATGGATCAAGTGCATGGATGGTACCAACCAGCCTGTAACCCTGAGCATCCGCGATATCTTTTCTGGCCGCGGTGACGCTTACAAAGTCGTTGGTGACTCACCAACTCAGGACTACGCGGTGCTTCGTGTGCTGCTGGCCATTTTTTGGCGGGCGCATGCTCTAGATCTTGTGGAGAGTTACGCGGGCAATAATTGGGAAGACTTTGATTGGCCGGAATGGTTCGATGATCTGCGTGATCAGCTTGTAAACGAGAAGCGTGATGACGCGGTCCTTGACTACCTTGATGGCCTTGAAGATCGGTTCGATCTTCTTTCACCGATTGCTCCCTTCATGCAAGTCGCGGACTTGCATACGAAGTCAGGAGCCACAAAACCTGTAGCCTTCATTGTTCCGGAAGCTGCTGATGACTTCTTCACCATGCGTACAGCGGAAGGACGAGAATCTCTCGCTCTCGATGAGGCCGCTAGATGGCTGATCCATGCGCAGGCATTCGATTACTCGGGAATCAAGTCGGGTGCGGAAGGAGATCCCCGCGTTAAAGGCGGACGAGGCTACCCCATCGGAACTGGTTGGACCGGACGCACTGGCGGCACGATTGTCCTAGGCGAAGGTGGGATTCTTGAGACTCTGATTCTCAATACCCCGCCGTCAGCGGTCTTGGATTCCCAAGAGGGAGGAGCTGTGAGCGCGGATACTCCCGTTTGGGAACGTGAACCTGACACCGCAGCGCAGCGGCCGGGATCAAGCGATGACATTGGTGCCGTCCCACACGGTGCGGTCGATCTTGCGACCTGGCAGGCACGGCGTATTCGCCTCTTCTTTGAAGGCGACCGCGCGGTTCAAGTATTGGTCTCGAACGGCGACCGTATTCCAGATGCAGGAAAGAATGTCATGGGCGATCCCATGACTCCTTACCGCTACAGTCCGAATCAATCGAAGAAAGGCACCGACGCCTACTATGCGCGCCCTTATGACCCGACGCGGACAATGTGGCGAGCACTCGATGCATTGATCGCGTTGGAGGACGACCCCGGATTCGATAACGGAAAGAACAAAGCTCCGAAGCGACCGAGGAACCTCTCCAACCTGGCGGCTCTCGAAGCGGATGGGTACTTGGACAAGAGCCTTCTCGATCTCGCATTGGTGTCGATGGAGTACGGCCCGCAGGAGTCGTCCGTGGCCTCGACGTTTATCGCCACGATAGGTTTGCCACTCGTCGTACTGCGTGCCGATGAAACTGGACGCAAGGTGCGCAATGCCGTACGTACCTCCGCTGAGAAAACTGGCAAAGCTGCAATCAGCCTCGGCTGGTTTGCCGGTCAGTTGCTCGTCGCCGCTGGCAGTGACTATGAATTCGGAAGCAGTACTGCTGACCGTTTCTATGCTCGTCTTGAACCGCTCTTCCTGGCATGGATGGCAGGGTTGAGCTCTGACAACGCTGAGAAAAGGCAGATTGATTGGCAAAAGCAGGTCCGCGAACAGGTTCTTCGTGATGCCCGCGAACTTCTTCGTGGGGCAGGAACAAAGGCCATCGTGGGCAGAGAAGTCGACGCCGGAGACAGCGGTAAGGGACGAATAGTTTCAGCCGGCTCGCTCTACCGACAACTGCATCGAAGGCTCGATAAAGACCTACCGTTGACGGCTTCTCTCACCATCCCAGACACAGGTGCCTTTGGAAACTCACACGAGGATGACTCCGATGACTAACACTTCAACTAGCACTGATTACCCGAGCACGTCGACAGGGCCAACCTTGCGCCAAGCAGTTGCTCGGACTGCGAACGACCTTCAGTTTGCTATCTTGCGCTCGCCAAACCATTCGCAAAGCGCACAGGCACGCGCAACGCTTGCGAGACTTCGCAAGTATGCTTCCGTGCCCCTCAACGACCAACCTCTAGCTCTAGAGGAAGTCCTGCTGAGCCTTCATCCGCCTCTTAGCGAGAAGGAACTCGGCAGAGGAAACGCTCCTTCAGCGTCGGAGTCTGCAGCATTTCATGCCCTCGTCATGTTTGGCATTCACATGCAAAGTGCGACGACTGACGCCCACGTTGAAGGTCAAAGCTTTGCCCATGCATGTGGCCGCTTCTTTGCACAGAGCGAATCGCAGTCCACAAAGCCCCGCTTCGATGCCATGCTCGTTTCACGCGATGAAGCATCTCGATTGATCCATATCCGCTCGCTCATCACGCTGCTTCGCGGCGCAAAGATTGGCTTTGACTATGGGCAATTTGCACAAGACCTCAGAATTCTCAGCGCTCGGACCTCCACCCAAGCTGATCAGAATCGCCGCCAAGGGGTTCTTTTGAGATGGGGGCGTGACTTTGCCGCTGGTGCTTTTGTCAAGAGCACGAAAGCTACTGAATCCTAAACAACAATCTTGAACTGAAAGGAAAAGTTCACCATGTCCCTTGTTATTGATATCCACGCACTACAAACCCTGCCGCCGTCTCTGATCAACCGAGACGATACGGGTGCTCCCAAGTCCGCAATTTTTGGTGGGGTCCCGCGCCAGCGCGTGTCCTCACAATCCTGGAAGCGCGCAATTCGAAACTACTTTGAAAAGAACGTCGATCCTGAGTTCGTGGGGGACCGCTCAAAGCGCCTGCCAGAGAAGATCGCGAAACTCGTTGAGAACCACGATGGCTGGGATTCTAAGCGCGCTATCAAACAGGTTTCTGATCTTTTCAAGGCCGCAGGTATTTCGACCGAAGTCGATAGCAAGCGGATCAAGGAACTAGAAAAGTCCGACGCCGAGGACAAAGAGGAGCTCATTAAGGAAGCTAGCTATCCGCGAACTAAGTACCTCATCTTCTTGAGCCCGCAGCAGATTGATCGCGCAGTCCGAGCGATCGTCGATGCTGACGGAGAGAAGATCAAAAAGGCTGAGGCTAAAGAGATCCTCGATACGCAGCATTCTGTCGATATGGCGATGTTTGGTCGCATGATTGCTGATGACGCTGCCTTCAATGTTGATGCCGCAGTGCAGGTTGCTCATGCATTGGGTATCCACAGCAGCGCTCCAGAATTCGACTATTTCACTGCGGTCGATGATCTCGCAGAAGATGGTGAAGAGACGGGTGCTGGGATGATCGGCACGGTACAAATGATGTCTTCTACCCTGTACCGGTTCGCCACTGTGAACGTAGCTGGCCTTACAAAGAATCTCGACTCCGAAGAGAACGCAAAGCAGGCTGCGGTTCAGTTTGTCGACGCGTTCATCAAATCCATGCCCACCGGCAAGATCAATTCTTTTGCCAACCACACGCTGCCTGAGCTGGTCTATGTCACAGTGCGCGATACCCGTCCGGTCAGCCTTGTGACGGCGTTTGAAGAACCTGTCCAAGCCACCGACGACAAGAACTTGCGCTTAGCAGGTGCCGAAGCTCTGGCAAAGGAAGAAAGGGAGTTTGAGGAGAACTACGGTCTGAAGCCATTGGCTGCATTCGCGGTTGGTGTAAGCGTAGCGCGAGCACCGTTCGCTGACATCGCTGAGACCGTAACTTTGCCCGAACTAGCGGACCGTCTTGCCGCAGCGTTGAATTCCTCCCAATCCTAGTGAAGGGAGTCACCTCATGACATCGAGCTTATTACTGTTGCTCAAGGCCCCCTTGCAGTCTTGGGGCAATGATTCGCGCTATGCGACGCGAACAACCTCGCAGATACCATCGAAATCCGGAGTGCTCGGTATGCTTGCCGCTGCGGAAGGTCGCCGGCGGACCGACGACATTGAGGACCTCGCCCGTCTTACTTTCGCTGTGCGGGTTGACCAGTCCGGTAGTCTGCTGCGTGATTACCAGACCGCACAGAATTGGCAGCGGAATCCAAATGCATCCGCAAAATTGATTACGCGCTATTTCCTCTCTGATGCTGCCTTTGTTGCCGCCATCGAGGCAGAGGACCGCGGTTTGCTTGAAGGTTTGGCTGAGGCGCTGAACAAACCTGCATTCCCCATTTTCTTGGGACGACGTTCATGTCCGGCACCGCCAAATTTGGTGCAGGGAATCGACGGCAAACCCGCGGTTGAGTCGCTTCAAGCGCACTCTACGTGGCATGCCACAAAGGAGTACATGAAGACCTGTGGAGAGAAGGTAGCCCTGCCGATTTATCGCGATGCAAAGCCAGGTGAACTCGGGGAGTCGTTGCAAGACGTGCCCGTGTCGTTCGATCCGAGGCACCGAAAGTACTCCTGGCGCACGGTTGTTCAACGTGAGCGCGCCATGGTTGATAATCCCTTGGACGCATCGCAGCTGCGGCCGGACCCATTTATGGAAGCGGTGATGAACGCGTGACCACGCTAACTAAGATCCTGATCAACCCTCAGTTGCGTCAAGGGCGGAAGCTCCTTACGAATCCACATGCCATGCATGCGGCAGTTAGTGCAGCTTTTCCGCCGGACATCGATACCGATGAAGCACGGTTGTTATGGCGGATTGATCGAAATAGTCACGAAAACGCTCTTTACATTGTTGGCCCCGAGAAACCGACGGCGTCTGGAATCGTAGAGCAGGCTGGCTATGACACACGGCCCGCCCAGTCCCTTGATTACACTCGCCTTCTGGGGTCCTTGCAGAAGGGGCAGCACTGGAGGTTTGAGCTGCTTGCAAACCCAACCTATTCTCAGTCCAACAACGGAAAACGTGGCAAAGTTAAAGCCCACGTTTCAGTGGAGCATCAGCTTGAGTGGCTCTATTCTCGGGCGGAAAAGGCTGGTTTTGCGTTGGCTCCGCGTGCCAATGACACGGTGCCTGCGGAAGAACGAGCACGTTGGTCGGTAGAAGATGAAACAGCCATCGTGGAGAGGCGGACCCTTGATTTCCGCAAAGGTGGGAACCGACGCCACATCCGCATTGTAACGGCCCGCTATCGTGGCACCCTGGAGGTCACAGATTCTGCGCTCCTCCGCTCCACTCTTACTCACGGTATAGGGCGTGCTCGTGGTTATGGTTGTGGTCTGATGACGTTGGCGGCAGTTTCTTAATGGCTACGCCACATGAGGTCCCTATCGCACGCCAGGCTTTGGCGCGCGTAGGGGACCGGATCAGTTTTCTTTACGCCGAACGCTGTGTAGTGAATCGTGATGGCAATTCGCTCACGATAATGGACCAACGGGGCATTGCTCATCTTCCAGCTACCCAAATCGCAGCTCTTCTATTGGGGCCGGGGACAAAGATTACCTATGCTGCGATGGCCCTGCTTGGCGACGCCGGCGTAAGCACCGTCTGGGTAGGAGAGCGCGGTGTGCGGTACTACGCACACGGCCGTCCGCCAGCAAAATCAAGCCGCATGGCAGAAATCCAAGCGGAGGTAGTCACTCACCAACGCAAGAGATTGAATTGTGCACGCCGCATGTATGCCATGCGCTTTCCAGGTGAGGATGTGTCGGGTTTGACCATGGCACAACTACGCGGCCGAGAAGGCGCGAGGATGAAGAAGGTCTATGAAGCGGAATCGAAACGAACCGGAGTCTATTGGAATCGGCGCTCCTATGATCCAAATGATTTTGAATCCTCTGACCCGATTAATCAGGCACTGACTGCTGCAAGTGCAGCACTTTACGGAGTAGCTCACGCTGTCATCACTGCTTTAGGGTTCGTTCCCGCTTTAGGCGTTGTTCACACGGGAACTGACCGCGCCTTTGTTTATGACATCGCTGATTTGTATAAGGCAGAGATTTCAATTCCCGCTGCTTTTGATACTGTCGCGGCTGCCAAAGGAAAGCCAACCGTAGAAGTTCGCCGTCACATTCGTGACTACGTTGTTTCACATAGACTCATGCCGCGCATGGTCAAAGACCTTAAGTCGCTGTTCGATATCCCTGATGATGAGCTTGTGAGCGATGTCGAACTCATGCTGTGGAGTGAACTCGAAGTCATTGCTTCAGGAGTGAATTGGGCTGAAGAGGAGACACTTTCGTGATCGTTCTTGTCGTAACTGCATGCCCCGCTGGGCTTCGGGGCGACTTATCAAAATGGCTGATTGAACTAACATCGGGCGTCTTTGTCGGCCGCCCTTCCGCACGAATTCGTGACTTGTTGTGGGAGCGAACCGTTGAACTGTGTAAGGACGGAAGAGCATTACTAGTCTATTCGGCAGCAAACGAACAGGGTTTAGAATTCCGGACTCACCGGCATCATTGGCAGCCACAAGACTTTGATGGTGTCACGCTCATGGTTCGTCCTGCTCCTGGAAGCAAGAAAACTCAGAACAGGACTGGTTGGTCACAAGCCCGACGGATTCGTTCGGCATACCAGAAACAGAAACGAAAATAGCTGAGGAACTCTAGACAGGTTCTGTGTCTCTTCCGAGAAGAAGCCGTATGTAAACTGAGGGTACGGCTCCTTTATACGCTGCTCAGCAAGTGTGCTCCCCGCGTGAGCGGGGATGAGCCCTTTCTTGGAAAGTTCACTCGTGCCCTTGCTAGGTGCTCCCCGCGTGAGCGGGGATGAGCCGCTTGGATGCCGGAGATGTCCATGGTTTTTCGTGTGCTCCCCGCGTGAGCGGGGATGAGCCAGGCTAAGACTGCGGAGTGGGGTCAGCCGTTCTGTGCTCCCCGCGTGAGCGGGGATGAGCCCTATGCCGCAGCCTCATTGATTACTACAGGGCGGTGCTCCCCGCGTGAGCGGGGATGAGC
>NZ_KV797598.1:178144-178351 GCF_001809405.1 Corynebacterium sp. HMSC055A01
TGCTCCCCGCGTGAGCGGGGATGAGCCCGGTGCGGGCCTTACCCTTTTCTGTGTACCCGTGTGCTCCCCGCGTGAGCGGGGATGAGCCGGGGCACGCCACGATGACGATTGCTCCATTCCCGTGCTCCCCGCGTGAGCGGGGATGAGCCTTACATCGAGTGGCTCTTTGCCTGGGGCGACTGGTGCTCCCCGCGTGAGCGGGGATGA
>NZ_KV797598.1:178451-178660 GCF_001809405.1 Corynebacterium sp. HMSC055A01
TGCTCCCCGCGTGAGCGGGGATGAGCCGACGGCGACCCCCGCCCCGACACGTCATGCCAGGTGCTCCCCGCGTGAGCGGGGATGAGCCGGCACATGCGCAGCCTGCCACGCGCCAAAGACCGTGCTCCCCGCGTGAGCGGGGATGAGCCCTCAAAGTGGTCACGGATGTTCTTTCCGTACACGTGCTCCCCGCGTGAGCGGGGATGAGC
>NZ_KV797598.1:178760-179030 GCF_001809405.1 Corynebacterium sp. HMSC055A01
TGCTCCCCGCGTGAGCGGGGATGAGCCGCGATTATCGAGCTGGTGAATCGGATTCGCAAGGTGCTCCCCGCGTGAGCGGGGATGAGCCGCCCAGTCTGAGGATGCCGCGCTGTCCACCAAGGTGCTCCCCGCGTGAGCGGGGATGAGCCGGAGCATGATGTCGCAACGCAGAAACATTGACTGTGCTCCCCGCGTGAGCGGGGATGAGCCGCGTTGTCGCGGAGCTAATCGCTATGTCAATCAGTGCTCCCCGCGTGAGCGGGGATGAGC
>NZ_KV797598.1:179130-179339 GCF_001809405.1 Corynebacterium sp. HMSC055A01
GTGCTCCCCGCGTGAGCGGGGATGAGCCGTAAATCGAGGGGTGGTTAGGAGGCTTGCCCGGGTGCTCCCCGCGTGAGCGGGGATGAGCCGGTGTCGTACCGATTGAGGTAGTCGTCGGGGTTGTGCTCCCCGCGTGAGCGGGGATGAGTCGGCCCCGCATGGATCACCGGCGAGCTCTTCCCAGTGCTCCCCGCGTGAGCGGGGATGAG
>NZ_KV797598.1:179439-179648 GCF_001809405.1 Corynebacterium sp. HMSC055A01
GGTGCTCCCCGCGTGAGCGGGGATGAGCCCCAACGCACCCGCCTGCGCGGAGTGCCCCGCAAGTGCTCCCCGCGTGAGCGGGGATGAGCCCATTTGACCACCGAAACCCCGAGGAGGACACAAGTGCTCCCCGCGTGAGCGGGGATGAGCCCACCAGACGGCAGAACAACCGACTGATTAGCCCGTGCTCCCCGCGTGAGCGGGGATGA
>NZ_KV797598.1:179748-180260 GCF_001809405.1 Corynebacterium sp. HMSC055A01
GCTCCCCGCGTGAGCGGGGATGAGCCGGTATCGTCGCCGGTGACGCGTAGCTTGTGCCCGTGCTCCCCGCGTGAGCGGGGATGAGCCCCCAGCAAGGTATTCGACACCCGCATCTTTAAGGTGCTCCCCGCGTGAGCGGGGATGAGCCTCCTCAAGCTGACCGGCGACTCACACACCGGTGGTGCTCCCCGCGTGAGCGGGGATGAGCCGGCCCGCGAGGGCGGTGATGCTGAGAAGGTTGCGTGCTCCCCGCGTGAGCGGGGATGAGCCTCCTCAAGCTGACCGGCGACTCACACACCGGTGGTGCTCCCCGCGTGAGCGGGGATGAGCCGGCCCGCGAGGGCGGTGATGCTGAGAAGGTTGCGTGCTCCCCGCGTGAGCGGGGATGAGCCGCTGATTAGCCGCGCCGAGGTGGTTGATTACGAGTGCTCCCCGCGTGAGCGGGGATGAGCCCCCGACCGGCTGCTGCACGGACGCTGTAATTCAGTGCTCCCCGCGTGAGCGGGGATGAG
>NZ_KV797598.1:180360-180691 GCF_001809405.1 Corynebacterium sp. HMSC055A01
CGTGCTCCCCGCGTGAGCGGGGATGAGCCCGTGGGGCGGGGGCAACCATGGGGCCAGATTTAGTGCTCCCCGCGTGAGCGGGGATGAGCCGGAGAGTCCCCGGATGCAGGGACACCCGGGGACGTGCTCCCCGCGTGAGCGGGGATGAGCCGACCAAGGGTTAATCCTCACCTAGTGGGTCTTCGTGCTCCCCGCGTGAGCGGGGATGAGCCCTGGGATTGGATTACCTACGGGTTGATACTTTTGTGCTCCCCGCGTGAGCGGGGATGAGCCCTAGCCGGTTGGACAACTAGGAGCCAGGGGCACGTGCTCCCCGCGTGAGCGGGGATGA
>NZ_KV797598.1:180791-181060 GCF_001809405.1 Corynebacterium sp. HMSC055A01
TGCTCCCCGCGTGAGCGGGGATGAGCCGTCAGCGCGGAAGGTAACCCACAGATGCGGCTCGTGCTCCCCGCGTGAGCGGGGATGAGCCGGGTGATGAGGGTGCCGCGTCCAATGTGTCTAAGTGCTCCCCGCGTGAGCGGGGATGAGCCCCCCGCCGCCACATGCCGCAAACCATGAGGCGTGTGCTCCCCGCGTGAGCGGGGATGAGCCGTTTTGAGGACTTTGACCGTCACGCCGAGTTCAGTGCTCCCCGCGTGAGCGGGGATGAG
>NZ_KV797598.1:181160-181367 GCF_001809405.1 Corynebacterium sp. HMSC055A01
TCATCCCCGCTCACGCGGGGAGCACCAGTCCATCGCGGCTGTTTCGTCATCCTCGTCAGGCTCATCCCCGCTCACGCGGGGAGCACTGTCACGGAACTGTTGTTCGTCAACGCTCATGCGGCTCATCCCCGCTCACGCGGGGAGCACCCTTGCGCGATGACCTTGCCGGCCTCGTCTGTCGGCTCATCCCCGCTCACGCGGGGAGCA
>NZ_KV797598.1:181467-181859 GCF_001809405.1 Corynebacterium sp. HMSC055A01
GCTCCCCGCGTGAGCGGGGATGAGCCGGTGACTACGTGCACGGGGCAACCCGAGATGGAGTGCTCCCCGCGTGAGCGGGGATGAGCCCGGCATCCAGAAGGTTAAGGATGGTGAGCGCCTGTGCTCCCCGCGTGAGCGGGGATGAGCCAACGAGCATTCCCGCCTGCTCCGCGTCCGCCAGGTGTGCTCCCCGCGTGAGCGGGGATGAGCCCACCGGGGGTCTGCTTCTGTGCTGAGCCTGTAGGTGCTCCCCGCGTGAGCGGGGATGAGCCGCGGGCCGCGTTGTTGGTGCGTGACAGGTGGGAGTGCTCCCCGCGTGAGCGGGGATGAGCCCACAGGCCACTAGTGCCAGCAGGAATAACCCCAGTGCTCCCCGCGTGAGCGGGGATGAG
>NZ_KV797598.1:181959-196416 GCF_001809405.1 Corynebacterium sp. HMSC055A01
GCTCCCCGCGTGAGCGGGGATGAGCCGGCGAAATGGAGCGTCAAGGTTGTACCCGGCGGGTGCTCCCCGCGTGAGCGGGGATGAGCCGTCTCCACGGATACGGTGCGCAATGATGTGAAAGTGCTCCCCGCGTGAGCGGGAAAGTGCTAGGACTGATATCGTCGGAAGGTGGTCCACATAGATGACGGAGAGTACGCCCCACGCATGTGGGGATAGCTCCATGGCAGGCGTTGCTAAGGCCGCAATGGCGGGGCACGCCCCACGCACGTGGGGATAATCCGGGTAGTGCTCACCGCGTAAACGGGTGTGAGTTTGTATAAACCGTTGGAATCGTTATGTCCAACGTGGGGTTGGGCGATTATACCCAATCGAGGGTGATTTCGGTAGGATGCCCTGTCCGTTGCGGAAGTTCTCGATTTTTTCGCTGGAGTCTTAACACTGTGCTGATTTCGTAGTTTGCCTTTGCATGAGCAAAACAGGTCAACTAGTTTCTCCCAGTACGCTAGGGTCAGTACCTGTGATTCAGGACGTCGACCCGCTTATCCATTCCCTGTACCAGGTCTTTGACCTCATCGGTGTGGTGCTCAACGGCATTATCGGTGGCACGATTGCACGCCGTAGGGAATTCGACATTATTGGTTTCGTCTTTCTGGCGCTCTTTTCGGCGCTGGCTGGCGGCATGATCCGTGACATGCTGATCGCCAGCGGTCCGGCTGCGGCTATCTCAGATCCGCTGTATCTCACGCTGGCGTGTGTGGGCGCGCTCATTGCGTTTTTAACGGATTTAAAGGGCAAGGCCTGGGAAATCTTCCTCGAGCACGCGGATGCTGTCATCTTGGGCGTGTGGTGCACGACTGGATGTGTGAAGGCGCTGACCCATGGAATGCCGTTTATCGCCTGCGTATTCTTGGGTGTCTTGACTGCAGTGGGTGGCGGAATGGTGCGCGATGTTGCTTCCGGCCAGATTCCCTCGGTCTTTGGCGGCAGCCCTCTCTATGCCGTGCCGGCGGTGCTTACAGGAATCGTGATGGCATCCTTCGCGCACTTCGACAAGTTTGCCCTTGGCATGGTCATCTCGCCCTTCGTGGGCTTTGGTCTGGCAGTTATGGCGTATTGGCGCGGGTGGGTGCTTCCGCGAGCCGGTATTGCTCCCTTGAACTACACCGCGGCGCAGGTGGCATCGATTGCGCGGAAGGCCGAAATCAGGGGATTTAGGCGCGGTCGTAAGAAAAGAAAATAAACACCGCCAAGAGCTGAAAAAATTGCAGTCCAGGCGGTGTTTGTGCTTGCTTCCCCACCAGGACTCGAACCTAGAATGACGGTACCAAAAACCGTAGTGTTGCCGATTACACCATGGGGAAACGCGCCCACATTATGAGCGCTGGGGGACATGTTACCCGACGGGTGCGTATCAGACCTAAACAGGTGGCCAAGACTCGCGTTCCCGTTGCTTGCGGCTTACTTTTAGCTGGTGCGGGCCATGTCCGGTGAGGGAGATACAGTAGAAGACATGGTTCGACAAAGGATGACCGGGCGTGAGCGCCGTGAGCAGTTGATCTCCATTGGCCGTGCGGCCTTCGCAGAGCGCGGTTTCGATGGCGCCAGCGTGGAGGACATTGCGGCACGCGCCGGTGTGTCTAAGCCAGTGGTCTACGAGCATTTCGGCGGCAAGGAAGGCCTCTACGCCGTCGTCATTGATCGCGAGCTTGTCGCCTTGGAGAAGGTCGTGACGGAATCGCTACAGACGGGTTCTTGGCGCGAGCGCATCGAGCAGGGGGTCGTCGCGCTGCTGACTTATGTGGAAGAGGAAACCGATGGTTTCTTGATCCTCGTGCGCGATTCCAAGCCAGGGGATGAGCGTAGTTTCTCCACGTTGTTGAACACGGCGGTAAATCAGATTGCGCATATTCTCGGTGAGGCATTTGAACACCGCGGGCTCGACCCTGATCTGGCGGTGCTCTACGGCCAGGCGCTCGTCGGCATGGTGGCCACCACAGCCCAGTGGTGGCTGGATGAGCGTGAGCCTTCGCGTGAGACAGTTGCCGCGCACATCGTTAATCTGTGCTGGAATGGTCTTTCCGGCATGGAAGCAGCACCGAAGTTGAAGGGAGCTAAGTAGGTGGCAACGCCGATGCTGGGCGGGCTGCTCAAGGTAGCCGCCTCAGATCCGAAACTTAAAGGCCTCGCCTCCCAAGTGGGGGAAGCCTCATTGCACATTACTGGCATCGACCAGGCCCGCCCCTGGGCCATCGGCACGCTGGCGCACCACGCACCGGTGTTGGTGGTGACTGCCTCCGGGCGTGAGGCGGAGGATCTCACTGCGGAGCTGACAGCCATGCTGGGGGAGAAGGTGGCTCATTTCCCGGCCTGGGAGACGCTTCCGCATGAGAGACTGTCGCCGGCCGCGGATATCGTCGGCAAGCGGGCGCGTGTGCTTGACCTCGTGGGGGCGGGCAAAGCCCAGGTCGTGGTGACCTCCGCCCGCGGATATTGCCAGCCCATCCTGAGCAAGGTGGAGGGCCGCGCGCCCATTTTCCTGAAGGAAGAAGATGAGCACGAGCTCGCGCATATCCTGTCGGAGCTGGAGTTTCGCGCCTACAAACACGTGGACATGGTGGCCAAGCGCGGTGAGTACGCCACGCGCGGCGGCATTCTCGATGTTTTCCCCACCACGTCGGATTACCCGGTGCGCGTGGAGTTCTGGGGTGATGAGATTACGGATATTCGTCAGTTCTCCGTGGCTGACCAGCGTGCCATCCCCGAGATCGAGGTGGGTGAGGTGGCCATCTATCCCGCCCGCGAGCTGCCGATCACCAATGAGGTCGCCGCGCGCGCCCGCGAGCTGGCGCAGAAGTTTGGGGGCAACGCAGCCCTGGCGGAGCTTCTGACCAAAGTGGGGGAGCACATCCCGGCTGAAGGTATGGAAGCCGTGCTGGCCGTGCTTGCCGACGCCCCCTTTGTCACCCTCCCCGAACTGCTTGCCCCGGGCACACACGTGTTGCTTGTGGCGCCGGAAAAGATCCGCACGCGAATTGCTGACCTGGAATCCACCGATGCGGAGTTCTTGGCTGCTGGCTGGGAAGCCGCCGCGATGGGCGCGGATGGCCCGTTGGCGGCCGAGGGCTTGGATACATCGGCGTCGAGTTATCGCTCCTATGAGTCGTTGGAAGCGACGTGCCGGAATATCGAGGCCCCGCTGTGGACTTTCGCCCCTCCGGGGATGTTCGCCGCCGCGGAGTCGGAGACCCTGCCGCTGGACTTTGAGCCCGGGCCCACCCCACGCGGTGATATCCCAGAGATTGATGCCATGATGGCGCAGCTTCTGGCGCACACCACGGCCGGCGGTCGTGCTGCCTTCATCGCACCTGCCCAGGGTGCTATCAAGCGCATGGTGGAGCGCTTTGCGGAAAAAGGTATCCCCACGAAGGTGGCCACACCTGGCTGGGAGCCGAGCCCCGGCGAGGTCACTCTCTACCAGGCCTTGTCCCATGCTGGTCTGGTGTTCCCGAAGGTACGCAAGCTCAAGGACGCTGAAGCGCTACCGCTGGTCGTCATCACGGAAACTGACCTGACGGGTAACCGTGTGGGCGATATTGCGGGGGCGAAGCGTCGCCCAGCAAAGCGCCGCAACCGCGTGGATCCCCTCGCACTCAAGCAGGGTGACTACGTGGTGCATGAGACCCATGGCATCGGCAAGTTCCTCAAGATGGCCGAGCGCACCGTTCAATCCGGTGACGAGACTTCGCGCCGCGAATACATCGTGTTGGAGTATGCCGCCTCCAAGCGCGGCCAGCCGGCTGACCAGCTGTGGGTCCCCATGGATTCGCTGGATTTGCTGAGCAAATACACCGGCGGTGAGACGCCGACGTTGTCCAAGATGGGCGGCTCGGACTGGAAGAACACCAAGAAGAAGGCGCGCGCCGCGGTGCGCGAGATCGCCGGTGAGCTGGTGGAACTCTATGCCAAGCGCCAGGCCGCACCCGGTCACCAGTTTGGCCCCGATACCCCGTGGCAGGCCGAGATGGAGGATAATTTCCCCTTCGTCGAGACCGAGGACCAAATGCTGGCCATCGACGCCGTCAAACAGGATATGGAATCCACGGTGCCGATGGACCGCGTGGTCGTCGGCGATGTGGGTTATGGCAAAACCGAGGTGGCCGTGCGCGCAGCCTTCAAGGCCGTACAGGACGGCAAGCAAGTCGCGGTCCTCGTGCCCACCACTTTGCTGGCCCAGCAGCACACCGATACTTTCCGCGAGCGCATGCAGGGCTTCCCGGTGGATATCGAGGTGCTTTCGCGCTTTACCTCGACCAAGGAATCCAAGGAGATTCTCGCCGGTTTGGCGGATGGTTCCGTAGACATCGTCATCGGTACCCACCGTTTGTTGCAGACTGGCGTTCAGTGGAAGAACTTGGGCCTCATCGTGGTGGATGAGGAGCAGCGTTTCGGTGTGGAGCACAAGGAGCACATCAAGGCGCTCAAGGCCAGCGTGGACGTGCTCACCATGTCCGCGACGCCGATTCCGCGCACCTTGGAGATGTCCATGGCGGGCATCCGCGAGATGTCCACCATCCTGACCCCGCCGGAGGACCGCCACCCGGTCCTGACCTATGTTGGCGCGTATGAGGATAAGCAGGTGGCCGCGGCCATCCGCCGCGAGCTGCTGCGCGACGGCCAAGTCTTCTTCATCCACAACAAGGTTGCGGATATCGAAAAGAAGGCCCGCGAGCTGCGGGACCTAGTCCCAGAAGCGCGAATCGTCGTGGCACACGGCCAGATGAACGAGGACGTCCTTGAGCGCACCGTCCAAGGATTCTGGGACCGCGAATTCGACGTCCTGGTGTGTACCACCATCGTGGAAACCGGCCTGGATATTGCGAACGCGAATACCCTCATCGTGGAAAACGCCCACCACATGGGCCTGTCCCAGCTGCACCAGCTGCGCGGGCGCGTGGGCCGCTCCCGCGAGCGCGGCTATGCCTACTTCCTGTACCCGAAGGGGGCCACGCTGACGGAAACCTCCTATGACCGCCTGGCCACTATCGCCCAAAACAACGATCTGGGCGCCGGTATGGCCGTGGCCATGAAGGACCTTGAGATGCGCGGTGCTGGCAACGTGCTGGGTGCTGAGCAATCGGGCCACATCGCCGGTGTGGGCTTTGACCTCTACGTGCGCCTTGTCGGTGAGGCAGTGGAGACCTTCAAGGCGCTCGCGCGTGGTGAGACTCCCGTGGTCACGGACGAAGGCCCGAAGGAAATCCGCATCGATCTTCCGGTGGATGCCCATATTCCGGAGTCCTATATCAACTCCGAGCGCTTGCGTTTGGAGGTCTACCGCAAGCTGGCGGCCTCCAAGGACAACGCGGACCTGGCACATGTGGTGGAGGAGATGCAGGACCGCTACGGGCCCATTCCGGAGCCGGTCGAGCGTCTGCTCGCCGTGGCTCGCCTGCGCCACCAGGCCCGCCGGGCCGGGGTCAGCGATATCACGGTGCAGGGCACGCGCATCAAGGTCCATCCGGTGGAGCTGGCGGATTCCAAGCAGGTACGCCTCAAGCGCCTCTTCCCAGGCTCCAACTACCGTGCAGCTGCCAAGGCCATCCAGCTCAACTTCCCCAAGGCCGGACGCAACGTCACGGACCCGAAGCTGCGTGACATCGAACTCCTGCAGTGGGTGGCGGACTTCTTGGCCTCGATGTTCGAACTCGAGCGCGTCGACGTCAGTGGTGCTAAGACTAAGAAGAATGTCATTAGCGTAGGAGAAAAATAATGGACGCCAGCACCGCCGCCGGGAGTTCTCGGGCCAATCCCAGAATCGTTTTAGTGGCGGTGTGGATGGCTGCCTCGCTGCTCAGCATCCCCGTCTCACTGGTGATCAAGTTCAGCGGCGAGAACGGTGGTTGGCTCACCTTCATGTTGATGATGTTCGGAGTAATCCTGGTTGGCATCTGGGTGCTGCTTGGTTTACTCCCGCTGTTCATCCGCGGTGATTACACAAGCAAGCTGGCATGGGCGTGGGTGTCCCTGGCTTTAGTGTTCATCGGCTTTATCGTGGGCAATACCAACGTGCCGGATTTTGGGGACGTCGGACCAGCCACCGTTCCGACGTGGTGGTTTGGCAACGAGGAAGCGGCCTCGATCACTGGAGGCATCTTCCTCGTCATCAGCGCTATCGGCCACGTGTTGTGGATAGCAAGCTGCATCGCCTATGCGGTGTTGTCGCGCCGCTCGGCGCCCCAGGTTTTCTAGAGCGCCAGGCGGCCCGTGCTCAAGCCCCACACCGCGGCAACCGCGCCGATAACTACCAGCGCTACCACGAACCATTCGAAGGTGTTGAACACGCGTTCCTTCTTGTACAGGCGGGTGGCCACATAAGGAATCATGCTGGGGACCACGGCCAGCGCGCCGAGAAGAACATAAACCGGGTCGGCGGCATAGATGAGCCACAGGGAATAGATGAAGGCGACGAGGCCGATGCAGAGGTGGCGGCGATTCTCTCGGCGGCTGACCTTCGGGCCTGAAATATCGAAGCGCACCCCGGCATGCGGGTGAGTCAACCCCTTGCCGCGCACGGCCAAGAGGACCAGGTAAAGGGAAGAGAAGATGTAGGGCAGCAGGTACATGATGGTGGCGAGCTGCACCATGGCGTTATAAGAAGTTTCGTTGAGGAAGAAGACGATGACGAAGAGCTGAATCGTCAGCGTGGAAATCAACTGCGCTACCCACGGCGCACCGGCGATGTTGATGGTGCCGATCTTGCGGGGGAGAAGACCATCGAAGGCCATCATGACAATCGGCTCCGCGCACAGCATCTGCCAGGACACGTAGGCACCGAGCACGGAGAGGCACAGGCCGAGGGAAATGAGAGCGCCGCCCCATTCGCCCACGGCCGCGGTGAGCACGGACGCCATCGAGTTATCCGGCAGCGCTGCGAGCTCCTCCTGGGTAAGCACGCCGAAGCTCAGAGTGGACACGGATACCAGCAATGCCAGAACGCTGATGAAGCCGATGACGGTGGCGCGGCCGACGTCGGCACGCGTGCGCGCCTGCTTGGAGTACACGGATGCGCCCTCCACGCCGATGAAGACCCACACGGTAAAGAGCATGATGCCCTGAATCTGCTCGAAGAGGGACTTATCGGAGGCCTCGCCCCAGAAGTCAAGAGTGAATTTGTCCCAGCTAAAGCCTACGAAAGCGAGGATGACGATGAAGGCGAGGATGGGGACGATCTTGGCGATGGACGTCACCATGTTCATGATCGCCGCCTGCTTAATTCCGCGCGCCAGCACAGCAAAGATTCCCCAGGACAACACCGATACGGCGATGGCGGAGACCCAGCGGTGGTCGGCGTCAAAGAAAGGCACGTAGTGGCCAATGGTGTTGAAGAACAGGGTGGCGTAGCCTACCTGCGCCATCACAGATCCTAGCCAGTAGCCCCAGCCGGACGTAAAGCCAATAAAGTCACCTAAGCCGGCGCGGACGTAGGAGTACACACCGGAGTCGAGGTGCGGCTTGCGGTGGGCAAGAATCTGGAAAACGAAAGCTACAGAGAGCATGCCGATGCCTGCGATGAGCCAGCCGATGAGCATGGCGCCAGGGCCGGCCACGGAGGCGATGTTCTGCGGAAGAGAGAAGATTCCGGCGCCCACCGTGGAACCGATGATGAGCGCGATGAGCGTCCACAACGTCACAGAGTGCGTGCGCGGCGATTCGGTGAGATTGGAAGTGGTCATTGGTTAAAAATACCCCTTCAGGCGGGCGTTTGTGCAACTGCAGCGAAAGTTCAAAGAACTGGGGACCTATACTCGTTGCTTATGACTGTCCTGTTGTTAGATCCGCGCTGGCCCACGTTAATCCCTATGGAGGCCGTTGGGAAACTGCAGGGCCCTGTTGTTTTCACTGATGAAGTTCCGGTGAAGGTGCGCTGGGACTTTGATTCACTGTTGTGCGGTGAGGATCCGGAAGGCCATGGTGTTGTGGTGAGCACAGATCCATCACACCCGCAGGTGCGCGCGCTTATCGACGCTGATGCGGACCTCATCCTCGCCCCCTCCCTTGAGGAACCGATGTGGAAGGCACGTGAGGTGATGTCGCGTGCGCGGCGCATCGGGGAGTGGGAGCGCGATCAAACCCACGAAACTTTGCTGCCGTATCTAGAAGAAGAGTCGGCGGAATTCGCCCAGGCGGTGCGGGAGCGTGCCTCTGACGCCGAGCTACGCAAGGAGCTCGGCGATGTCTTCTTACAGGTCCTCTTTCACGCCGAGATCGCGGCACGCCGTGGGGCTTTTACTCTCGACGATGTTGCGATGTCCTTCGTCAACAAAATGCGCTCCCGCGCGCCCTACCTTTTCGACGGCACGGAGGACGTCGTGGGGGTAGAGGAGCAGGAGCGCCTGTGGGCCGAGGGTAAGGCCCGAGAAAAGAACTAGCCCTTCTGAATCATCGAGGACAGCAGGGGAGCGTAGTCAGCGATCGTGGAGGATAGGCCGGTACCGCCGGTTGCGAGAGTGTCTTCCTTGACGATCTTGCACTCGAGGGCGCGGTCGGCGGTCTGGCCGGAGTACTTCACGGCGGCCAAGGCCAGCGGGCCGAGTTCCTCAGAGTTGCCCAGTGCGGTGAGGTTCTTGGACAGCTGGTTGCGGGTGGTGTTCGGAGTAAGCAACTCACCCTCGGTGCTCTGATCAATCAGCGTCAGGGTGCTACGCAGGGTGTTGCAATCAGCGGACTGGATGCCCTGGGAGAGGAAGCCGCCCAGCTCAGTCAGGGAAGCGGCAGAAGCGGTGGCGGGGGTGATTGCGCCGAGGGCGACAACGGCGGAAGCAGTAGCGAGGATACGACGGATGGACATGGAACTCCTTGGCTAAGAGAAAGGCACGTTTCTAGAACGGACAGTGATAGAACGTGGAGCACCAGCAGGGCCTCGGCTCTCTGTTCAACGCTGCAGTGTAGCGCAGAATGTTACGCATGGGAACATTTGGACATAACTTTTGTTCCGCGATTGTCGTAGGTCTTGCCTATACGGTCGCCTCGTGGCGCCCTCTGTGTCGCTCGACCCCCTTCCTGCAACGGGCTGTAGTATTCACCTTTATGACGCAGGGGCTTAGGAGGATCGGGGGCTGTGGCCTCGGCATTGTCTTGGCCATCATTCTGATCATTTCCTTGGTGGCCTGGAGTCTTTCCTTCCTGGATAAACCATCCCCGTTCCGGCAGCTTTCCCCCGTCCCAGAGGAACTTCCACCCGTGGGCGGGGCAGAGGTGCCCGCTATTGATGTCGACGGGCCGGGGCGCACGGCGGACAAGCTGACGTGGTGGTCCGACCAGCTTGCCGACGCCACCAGTATCCCCGCCCAGGCATTGCGGGCCTACGGCAACGCCGAGCTGATCGCGCGGCAATCCTGGCCGAACTGTAATCTGCGCTGGAATACCCTCGCCGGTATCGGCTGGGTAGAAACTCGTCACGGGACCTATAATGGAAGCCTCTTCGACCGTTCCTCCCTTGATGAGAATGGTTATCCCGACCCGCCCATTGTGGGCATTCCTCTCGACGGAACTAACAACACCACTTTGGTTCCTGATAGCGATGGCGGCGCCATTGACGGCGATGTCGAGTTTGATCGGGCGGTTGGCCCCATGCAATTCATCGCTTCTTCGTGGGAGCATCTAGGCCGAGATGCCAACGGCGATGGCGTTGCTGATCCCAATCAAATCGACGATGCCGCGTTGGGTGCTGCCGCACTGCTGTGTCACGGAGATAGGGATCTTTCCACGCCAGAGGGATGGCGTTCGGCCGTCCTCAACTACAACCAATCTGAGGACTACCTGGGCAAAGTCGTAGCAGCCGCAAATTCCTACGCCATTGAACAGCCTGCCGTGTCCTAGCCTCTTTCTAGATCTATGTCACGTTGTCCGTTTCCGCCCGACACGTTCCGAAGTTTTCTGGAACAATTGTCCCCAGGTGGTTTGGGAGCCCCTCCCAGAACACGAACCCAAGATCAATTTGGCTCTATAGGAGTGAAAGCAGCATGGCTGACATCATCCACGTAATGGCACGCGAAATTCTTGATTCCCGCGGCAACCCCACCGTTGAGGCTGAAGTATTCCTCGACGATGGTGCACGCGGTGTCGCCGGCGTTCCGTCTGGCGCTTCCACCGGTGTTCACGAGGCTCACGAGTTGCGTGACGGTGGTGACCGCTACTTGGGCAAGGGCGTTCTGAAGGCTGTTGAGAACGTCAACGAAGAGATCGCTGATGAACTTGCCGGCTTCGAGGCCGATGACCAGCGTCTCATCGACCAGGCCCTGATCAAGCTGGACGGCACGGATAACAAGTCCCGCCTCGGCGCCAACGCCATCCTGGGCGTGTCCATCGCAGCCGCCAAGGCCGCTGCCGAGTCTGCTGGCCTTCCGCTCTACCGCTACATTGGCGGCCCGAACGCTCATGTCCTGCCCGTTCCGATGATGAACATCGTCAACGGTGGTGCCCACGCTGACTCCGGCGTTGACGTTCAGGAGTTCATGATCGCCCCGATCGGTGCCGAGTCCTTCAGCGAGGCCCTGCGCATGGGCGCACAGGTCTACCACGCACTGAAGGCCGTTATTAAGTCCAAGGGCCTGTCCACCGGCCTGGGTGACGAGGGCGGATTCGCTCCGGAGGCTGAGTCCACGAAGGCAGCTCTGGACCTCATCGTTGAGGCCATCGAGAAGGCCGGCTTTAAGCCGGGCAAGGATGTCGCCCTGGCTCTCGACGTTGCATCCTCCGAGTTCTACAAGGACGGCAAGTACCACTTCGAGGGCGGCGAGCACACCGCTGAGGAGATGGCCAAGGTCTACGAGGACCTCATCGCCAACTACCCGATCGTGTCCATCGAGGACCCGCTGCAGGAAGATGACTGGGAGGGCTACACCAAGCTCACCGCAGCTATCGGTGACAAGGTGCAGATTGTCGGCGATGACTTCTTCGTCACCAACCCGGCTCGCCTGAAGGAAGGCATTGAGAAGAAGGCCGCCAACGCTCTGCTGGTGAAGGTTAACCAGATCGGTACCCTGACTGAGACCTTCGACGCCGTTGAGCTGGCACACCGCAATGGCTACCGCACCATGATGTCCCACCGCTCCGGTGAGACCGAGGACACCACCATTGCTGATCTCGCCGTTGCTCTGAACTGCGGCCAGATCAAGACCGGTGCTCCGGCCCGTTCTGAGCGCGTTGCCAAGTACAACCAGCTGCTGCGCATTGAGCAGGAACTGGGTGACGCCGCAGTTTACGCCGGCCGCTCCGCATTCCCGCGCTTCCAGGGCTAGGACTCAACTCCGGTTTCTAGCAGTGGTCTGCACAGACCACTCGCTGAACTACTGGTGAAACAAAAGGTGCCACAGAAACTGTGGCACCTTTTAGTCGTTTTGATCGTGGCACCTTTCCTGTTGTCCGGCCCCGAACAGGCCCAGCCCAAAACTTCTGAGGCGCATGTTATTTCTGGGACACGTCGCGCGCCGCACAGCACCTGGGCCGGTCCGGGATACAATGGCTTTCCGATGGCACGCACTACTTCTCCCCGCACGAAACGCCGGAACACCGTTCCGGTTCGCACGCGTGCCCGCGATGAGCAGCGAGCTAAACGGAAGAAAGCACCGGTGCAGGCCAAGGGGCTAGACATCCTCGGGATCGGCGTGATCATCGCTGTTGTTCTCGTAGTACTGCTATCCATTGCCGTTCCGCTGCGAAATTACTACCACGGCCAATCGGAGATTGCGCGGCTGGAAAGCTCAATCGTCGCCAAGCAGGCACAGAAGGATGACCTCCTCACGGAGATTGACAAGTACCGATCCGAGGAATACGTCAAGGAGGAGGCGCGCCGCCGCTTCGGTGTCATGGATGAAGGTGAGATGGCCTTTCGCATCATGGATCCGCGCATGGACTCTGGTGACACGGTGACCTCAGAGCGTCGTGAGGATGCCGACGACCGCGAGTGGTACACGGTGCTGTGGGATTCAGTATCGGAAGATGCGGAAAACCTACCGGAAACACCTGCTGAATAGGACTCATCCATATCTCCATGTCACAATGGTTCCTATGACCGTGACCGATGCTGACCTTGAAGTCGTCCGCGAACAGTTGGGTCGCGCCCCGCGCGGCGTCGTGGACATTGCTTACCGCACCCCGGACGGAGCCCCAGCGGTGATTAAAACCGCACCCAAGCTTCCCGACGGCACCCCGTTTCCCACCCTTTACTACCTCACCGACCCGCGCCTGACTGCCGAAGCATCGCGCCTTGAGGTCGCCCATGTCATGAAGTGGATGGAGCAGCGCCTCGCCCAAGAAGAGGACCTGCAGCAGGATTACCAGGCAGCGCACGAACACTACCTGGAAACCCGTAACGCCATGGAAGACCTGGGCACTGAGTTTTCAGGTGGCGGCATGCCAGAGCGCGTGAAGTGCCTCCACGTTCTCATCGCTTATGCCTTAGCTGAGGGGCCGGGCCGCGTGCGCTTTGGTACCGAGGCCGTCGCGATGGCTGCGGAGCACGGTAAACTCCGGGGAAGCGCCATCCCTGAGGATTGGCCCACCGTGGGGGACCTGGGCATCGACATGACCCAGTTCGATTTTTCTAACGCCGGTTAAAAGAAAGGCTAACCCTATGACTCGCGTCGCTGCTGTCGACTGCGGAACCAACTCCATTCGCCTGCTTATCAGCGAGGTTCAGGAGGATGGCAAGATCCGGGATATCACCCGCACGATGGAGATCGTTCGCCTTGGCCAGGGCGTCGATGCTACCGGTGAGTTTGATCCTGAAGCTCTTGCGCGGACTCGCGTAGCGCTCGAAGGCTACGTCAAACAAATGAAGTTTGAAAAGGTCGAGCGCGTGCGCATGGTCGCCACCTCGGCCACTCGTGATGCAAAGAACCACCGCGAGTTTTTCAACATGACCGAAGAGCTTCTCGGTGAAATCCAGCCGGGGGCTCGCGCGGAGGTAATTTCCGGTGAGGAAGAGGCACTGCTGTCCTTTACCGGTGCGGTGGGGGACCTGCACTCTGAGGAGGGCCCGTATTGCGTCATCGATTTGGGCGGTGGTTCGACAGAGTTCGTCGTGGGGACAATCGACGGCGAGATCCTCGGCTCGCACTCTGCTCAGATGGGGTGCGTGCGGCTTACCGAGCGCATCATGCGCACCGATCCTCCCACGGAGGCCGAGATTGAGATTGCTAGCGACTATGTTGCTGAGCGCATGGCCGAAGTGGAGAAGATCGTTCCTATCGACAAAGCCCTAACCTTCGTTGGCTGTGCCGGTACGTTTACGACTCTTTCGGCGCTTGCCCAGGGGATGGAGCGCTACGATGCCGACTCCATCCACGGTTCCGAGCTTCGCTTCGATGCGCTGCGGGTGCTCACCCGACAGATGATTGGTTTGCCTTCGGATGTGCGCGCTCTCAACCCCGTCATCCACCCTGGGCGCGCAGATGTCATCGGTGGCGGATGCGTGGCCATCGAGGGCATCATGACTATGATTGAGCGCAACAGTGAAGCCCGTTCCTTCTTCATCAGCGAGAAGGACATCCTCGACGGCATCATTAGCGGCCTCGCCGCCAGCTAGCGAGCTCAAACCAAAAGAGTTGCGCAGAAGCCGACCCTATTTTCAGTCCATGCCTACCCGTGCCCTAAGATGAGTGGGCACGGTTTGGCCCCCATAGCCCAATCGGCAGAGGCAGTCGACTTAAAATCGATTCAGTGTGGGTTCGAGTCCCACTGGGGGCACCATGTGAAGTCTCGAGACACCGTTCCGGTCGGTGTCTCGTTTTCTTTGCTGCACGTTTGTGTTTATCATTCGCCTTCTAGTTCAGTTCTAGTCGGCATTGTTCTTCGGATTTACCAGACTCAAGACAATTCGCCCAATCAATCTGGCCCTGCACCCACGGGCTCGGTTGTCTTGGTTGCTGTTGTTCTGGCGCTATCAGCCCTGCGCTGTGCTCGGCTTCGAGATATTCCTCGCCGCCAAGGGTGTCGAAGCACCACTGGGAGTAGGCAACGGTGCCATCAGACCATCGAGCTGGTCCGGGGGTCCCCTCAAGACATTCGAGAACGGTGGGCTCTGCAGGCACTTCGTCGGCCATAGGGGCGTCGGTTTCAGGTCGGACTGGCTCAGGTTGAAACTCCTCGGATGTAGTCGACGGCTTCGTGGATTCATAGGCACTTGTGGCGCTAGTAATCGAGGGACTTTCGATGGTGCTCGAGATGTTGGTTCTAGTTGGGGTGGGCGCGGGCTCAGTGTCATTGCCACATCCGCCAAGGAACACCGCACTCGCTGTGAGTACAAAACAAAGCTTCTTCATCCGGATTACTCTCTTTCAAGGAAGGGATGGCCAGATGTATGGATAGTAGCCCTTTGCAACCGGTACGCGTGGGGTGAATGTCAAAACCGACAGCCGTAAGTGCTCGGACCTGACCCCCGGAAAGTAGACACGT